>CACZAZ010000137.1 GCA_902779285.1 uncultured Ruminococcus sp. | reverse complement strand
AACGTCGATATCGAAGAGGAACTTCGCCCAGAAACGTGAGTACAGCAGGTGGAGCGTGGTATGTTCCATACCGCCGTTGTACCAGTCGACCGGCATCCAGTATTCCAGCGCCTCTTTGGAGGCGAGCGCCTTGTCGTTGTGCGGATCGCAGTAGCGGAGGAAATACCAGGACGAGCCCGCCCATTGCGGCATGGTGTCGGTCTCACGTTTGCCGGGACCGCCGCACTTCGGGCATTTACAGTTGACCCAGTCGGTCATCAGCGCGAGCGGGGATTCGCCGGTCTCGGTCGGCTCGTAGGAATCGACCTCGGGGAGCGTCAGGGGCAACTCGGACTCCGGAACGGCGACCCAGCCGCACTTCTCGCAATAGATCAGCGGGATCGGCTCGCCCCAGTATCTCTGGCGGGAGAACACCCAGTCGCGGAGTTTGAAATTGATCTTCTTCACGCCGATCCCGCGTTCGGTCAGGTATTCGATGATCTTCTTCTTGGCTTCCGCGACCTCGAGACCGTCGAGAAATCCGGAGTTGACCATCTTCCCCGTCTCGACGTCGGTGAACGCCGCCTGCGTGACGTCGCCGCCCGCGACCACCTCCACGATGGGAAGATCGAACTTCTTTGCAAACTCCCAGTCACGGTCGTCGTGCGCCGGGACCGCCATGATCGCGCCGGTGCCGTAGCCCGAGAGGACGTAGTCGGAGATAAAGATCGGAATCTCTCGTCCGTTCACGGGGTTGATCGCGCGAACGCCGTCGAGTTTGACGCCGGTTTTTTCCTTGGCGAGTTCGGTGCGCTCGAAGTCGGATTTACGCGCCGCGGCTTCTCTGTACGCGACCGCCTCGTCGTAGTTTTTCAGTTTGTCGCGCCAGAGATCAATATACTCGTGCTCGGGCGCGATGACCATATAGGTCGCGCCGAACAGCGTGTCGGGACGGGTAGTGTAGATCTTCAGGGGATCGCCCGCCGTGGTCTCGAAAACCACCTCGGCGCCGGTCGAACGCCCGATCCAGTTGATCTGCTGGGTCTTGACCTTCTCGATGAAGTTGACGTCCTCGAGATCATCGATCAGACGGTCGGCGTACGCCGTGATCTTCAGCATCCATTGCTCCTTGACCTTGTGGATGACGGGAGCCCCGCAGCGTTCGCAGACGCCGTTCACCACTTCCTCGTTCGCAAGCACGACCTTGCAGGAGGTGCAGAAGTTGACCGACATCTTTTTCTTGTAGCCGAGACCTTTCCAGTCGAACGACAGACCGAGAGACTTGAGCTGCGCCTTGAAACGCGCGACGTTCCGTTCGGTCACGATGCGCGGATGGATATGGTTCTTGATCGCGAAGTTCTCGGTCGGGAGCCCGAAAGCGTCCCATCCCATCGGGAACAGGACGTTATAGCCCTGCATCCGTCTCTTTCTCGAAACGATATCCAGCGCCGTATAGGAACGCGGGTGACCGACGTGCAGCCCGTTGCCCGAAGGATACGGGAACTCCACCAGCGTATAGTATTTCGGTTTGGAGTAGTCGTTCGTTGCGGCGAAGGCGTTTACCTCGTCCCACTTTTTCTGCCACTTTGCTTCGATGGTTTGAAAGTCGTGTTTCATTCTCTTATTTCCTTTTTAAGATTTGCATTATCGTTTTACTGATCGTCCGGGGTCAGAAGGTCGGAAACGTCGACCTCGGCGTCGGGGGACGCGAGCCGTTCGATCCGGTAGTATTCCCTCGATTCGCGGTCGAAGATATGAACGATCACCGACCCGAAATCGCAGAGGATCCAGGCGCCGCCGTCACGCCCCTCGACGTGGGCGCACGGGACGTCGCGCCTCCCCATTTCGTAGACGAGATCGTCGGACAGCGCCTTGATCTGGGTCGAGGAACGTCCGGTCACGATCACGTAATAGTCAGCGATCACCGTAACGTCCGAGACCGAAAGAAGTTTCAGTTGGGACGCCTTCTTATTGAGGAGTATCTTTGCCGCCTCTCTTGCGAGGGAGAGCGGCTCCGCGTCCTTCATGGACGGAACGGGAATGGTTTCAAAAAGTTCGGAACGGTCGGTCATTCGGTTTCTCCTCCGTAGGTCACGCGCCTCCAGCCGTGCCCGTCGTACGGCGCCCATCGAATTCGAACGCCCAAAAGGCTCTGACGAGCGGCAACGGTTGCGAATGCAACCAGTTGAAACAATAATACAGCGGCTTATTCTACATGAATGATGTGGCATCGCCTCTGTGATGGTATTATTATCCACCGTGGCCTAAGACGAGGCTTGGCTCGCATCCGAGCAATTTAATACCAAAGTGCGTAACGCATATGTACAAAGGAGCTGAACGTTATGACAAATTGCATCGTCGCACAATCCGGCGGACCTACGTCCGTCATCAACGCCACCG
>CACZAZ010000136.1 GCA_902779285.1 uncultured Ruminococcus sp. | reverse complement strand
CACTTTGATACAATTATACCCCACTATTCGTCCCTTGTCAACCATCTGAATAAAAAAATATGTAACAAAAATGCACGCTCGCATTTGTGCAAGATGACAAAAAACGGGAGCGAACGCTTTTTTTGAAAAAGGGATATCTTTTTCCTTTGGAATATGTTATAATTAAAAAGGTAAAAGCGAACGCAAAAAAAGGACGCGCGGGTCGCGTCCGGAAAGAGGCTCCGATGAAGTTCAGACGGTTTTTCGGTCTGTCCGACGCGCCCGGCTCGAAAAAGGACCGGGAGAGACGCGCCAACGCTCTCCACGGGCAGACCATCCGTTACGTCGGAGAGATGAAGGACGGCGTCGAGAACATCGTCGGGCGCGGCGGGAACGCCAGCGTCCGGAACGGAGAGGTCCTGATCTTCTCGTCAAACGACGTGATCTACCGCACCCGGGTCGGGGAGGTCGAGATCGCCGATCTGCTCTCGGGCGACGGCGTGGTGCTGCGGGGACCCGATTCGGTTTCGGGGTCGCCCCTCCGGTCGATCACCGTTTATTTCGTAGATTATCATAAGTAAGGGAAAGGGACCTTGGAAGAATGAAGCGGAGAAGACGGCTTGCCGGACTGATATCGGGCGTATTGCGCGTCGCTCTGCGCCGCCGTCCGAGGACAGCAGGGGTGATCCTTGCCGCGGGAAGTTCGACCCGTATGGGGGGAGACGTCCCGAAACAGTTTCTCTCGGTTTGCGGCGTTCCGATCCTGATCCGCTCTGTACGCGCGTTCGACGCCTGTTCCGCCGTCGACGAGATCGTGATCGTCACGCGGGAATGCGATCTGCAAGCCGTAAAGGATCTATGCCTCGAATATAAGATCTCTCCGAAACTCAAAACCGTGATCGCAGGAGGGGATACCCGGCAGAAGTCGGCTTTCCTCGGCGTCGAGGCGGCGTCGAACTCGTGCCGTTTTGTCGCGATCCACGACGCCGCGCGCTGCCTTGTGACCCCCGACGCGATCCGCTCGGTCCTCGACGTCGCGTACCGCCGCCGCGCCGCGACCGCGGTCTATCCCGTCACCGATACCGTCAAACGCGTCGACGGGCGCGGACGGATCAAAGAGACGCTCGACCGTACCGAACTCCGCGCCGCCGCGACCCCGCAGGCGTTCGACCGGGACTTCTATATCGCGGTCGCCGCCTACGCCGAAAAGAAAGGAACCGCCGTCACCGACGACAACGCCTTGTCGCGCAAGAGAGAAAAAGGAGACCGTGAAATGAGAATAGGACACGGATACGACGTTCACAGATTCGCCGCGGGCAGGGATCTGATCCTCGGCGGCGTGAAGATACCGCACGACCTGGGGCTTCTCGGCCATTCCGACGCCGACGTGCTCACCCACGCCGTGACGGACGCCCTGCTCGGGGCGGCGGCGCTCGGGGATATCGGGCTGCATTTTCCCGACAGCGACCCCGCCTATTCCGGCGTATGCAGTCTGACGCTTCTTTCCCGCGTCGGCGCGCTTTTGTCGGATAAGGGCTATACGGTATCGAATATCGACGCGACGGTGATCGCGGAGGTACCCCGGCTCCGTCCCTATATCGACGAGATGCGGCGGAAGATCGCGGACGCGCTCGGGATCACGGTCGACCGGGTCAGCGTCAAGGCGACGACCGAGGAGGGGCTCGGATTTACCGGCGAGCGTCTCGGGATCGCGGCGCACGCGGTCTGTCTGATCGAATGAATCAACGCAAAAACGGGCTACCCGGCTTGCGTCGGATAGCCCCAAGTGATCTGCCCGACCGAGACAAATCACACGTCCTTGCTTTGAAACGTCGGCCGTCGGGCAGGGAACACGGATCTTGTTATTCGGTTTGGATCAGATCGTAGTCCCTTGGCAGAATATGCAATTCATGTCGGCGGAGTTCCCGACCGACGGAAAGGTTAAGAATATGGTCAAGATCGCACCTTCGCTTCTCTCCTGCGACTTTCTGAAGATGGGGGAGGAGATCGCCGAGATCGAACGCGCCGGCGCGGAATATCTGCACCTCGACGTGATGGACGGCGTATTCGTCCCGAACTTCAGTTTCGGGTTCCCGATCATCGCCGCGGCAAAAAAACAGAGCAAAATGGTCTTCGACGCGCATCTGATGATCGCCAGACCCGAACTCTACGCCGAGCGGATGATCGACGCGGGCGCCGATATCGTCTGCGCCCACCTGGAGGCGGTGAAGGATCCCGTCGCGTTCTGCAAACTGGTACACGACAAGGGAGCGAAGGCGGGGCTCGGTCTCCGTCCGCGCACGCCCGCAAGCGCCCTGTTCCCGTATCTTCCGTACGTCGATCTGGTGCTGGAAATGACGGTCGAGCCCGGTTTCGGCGGACAGAAACTGATCCCCGAAACGTTATCCAAGATCGTCGAACTGCGCCGCGAGATCGACCGTCTCGGGTTGAACGTCGAACTGGAAGCCGACGGCGGGATCAACGCCGAGACCGCCGCCGCGGTAAGAGAGGCGGGAGCCGATATCCTCGTCGCGGGCTCCTCGGTTTTCAGAGGAACGGACAAAGCGGCGAATATCCGCGCCTTGAGAGGTTGAGATGGAGCGTTTGAAGATCGCCGTGCTCGACGCGGGAACGCTCG
>CACZAZ010000135.1 GCA_902779285.1 uncultured Ruminococcus sp. | reverse complement strand
AAGCTGCAGTTCCTTCGGCGGGATGTCGATGGTCTCGCCCTTCAGTTTCAGTTCGTATTTCGCCTGACTGATCTCGATGTTGTCGAACCGCACCACCTCGTCGTCGGCGGTCTTGGAATGGGCGCTCGAACGGCGAAGCACCGCCTTGATCCGGGCGGACAGTTCCTTCATATCGAAGGGCTTGACGATAAAGTCGTCGGCGCCGAGTTCAAGCCCCAGCACCTTGTCGAAGACCTCGCCCTTCGCCGTGATCATGATGATCGGCTTCTGGGAGATCTCGCGGATCTCGCGGCAGACCTGCCAGCCGTCCTTTTTGGGCATCATGATATCGAGCAGGACCAGATCGGGCTCGAAGATCTTGAAGAACTGGAGCCCGTCGATCCCGTCGCTCGCGGTCCGGACCTGGTAGCCCTTCTTCAGCATATCGCAGATGTTCGCGTCGTCGTCGATCACAAGCAGTTTCGTTCCCACAACCGTTTTCCTCCGTTCGTCCCGTCGGTTTTTTGAATTGTGAACTTCGTTAAAGAATTCGCGATGTTCATAATTGCAATTCCATTATAGCGGATGCGCGGCTCTTTGTCAAGTGCGGGGAAGAATCTTTTTCGGAGGCGGGCGGGGAGGTTTTTCGGTTTATCCCTTTACAACGCATCGCGGAGGGGGAAGTGGCGGGCGCGTACGAGAGGAACCCGTACTATACCGCTCTCAAAAAACACGCCGAGAGCGAGCGCGCCGGGATCGTCGCCGTCCCCGATAAGCGGCTGGACGTGCTTGCAAAGATGTATCACCCCGAAAAATACACCCCCGCCGTCATCGAGTTCGTCGACATCGCGGGGCTGGTGCGCGGCGCGTCGAAGGGGGAAGGGCTGGGCAACAAGTTTTTGTCCAACATCCGCGAGTGCGACGCGATCGTTCACGTCGTGCGCTGCTTTGACGACGACGATATCGTTCACGTCGACGGGGGCGTCGATCCCGTCCGCGACGTCGAGACCATCAACCTCGAACTGATCTTCTCCGACCTCGAGATCGTCGACCGTCGGATCGACCGCCTTGCCAAACTCGTCAAGAACGACAAGTCGCTCGCCCCCGAGTTTGCCTCGCTCGAAAAGGTCAAGGCGGGTCTTGACGGCGGGCTCTGCGCCCGTGCGCTCATCGCGGAGGGGGAAGTGGCGGGCGCGTACGAGAGGAACCCGTACTATACCGCTCTCAAAAAACACGCCGAGAGCGAGCGCGCCGGGATCGTCGCCGTCTGCGCGCAGATCGAGGCGGAACTTTCCGAAATGGAAGGGGAAGAAAAGTCATTGTTCCTCTCCGACCTCGGGATCGGGGAGAGCGGTCTTGACAAACTCGTCAAGGAGAGTTATTCGCTGCTCGGGCTGATCAGTTATCTGACCGCCGGACCGAAAGAGGTGCGCGCGTGGACCATCACGAAAGGGACCCGCGCGCCGCAGGCGGCGGGGAAGATCCACTCGGACTTCGAGCGCGGCTTCATCCGCGCCGAGATCGTGTCCTACGACGATCTGATCCGCGAGGGCTCCATGAACGCGGTCAAGGAAAAAGGTCTCCTCCGCAGCGAGGGCAAGGACTACGTGATGCAGGACGGGGACGTCGTTCTCTTCCGCTTCAACGTATAAGGGGCGGCGTATTCCGCGCAGAACGAAAAGCATAGTTGTAATATGCTCTGCATAGCGTAGAACGATCCTATAGCGACATTAAAAAAAGAAAACCTGCGGCTTTGAGAAAACCGCAGGTTTTATGCTTTTCTATCCCCGTTCTCGCCCTCTCGACGTATCTATATACGCCTTCGGAGCGAGAGCGGGGATTCTGCATCGAAATCCCCTCGCCCCGGGGGGCGTGGATTCAGTTCTTTTTCCCCTTGATCTTTTCGGCGTATTCCTTCGCCGCCTGTTCGGTACGGTTTTCGCCGTATTCGTAGTATTTCCGACCGACCAGATCGTTCGGCAGATACTGCTGCTCCACCCAATGACCGGGGAAGTCGTGCGGGTAAAGATACCCTTTGAAGAGCGGCGCGGCGAGATGTTCGGGGCAGGCAAGCCCGAGCCCTTTTTCCAGATCCTTCGCCGCGGCTTCGTAGGCGGCGTTGGCGCTGTTGGATTTCGGCGCGGTCGCAAGCAGGACCGTCGCGTGGGAGAGGGGGATCGCCGCCTCGGGCAGCCCGAGATCGCGCGCGCTTTCCACACACGCGCGGGTCACGACCGCGGCGAGCGGATAGGCAAGCCCGATATCCTCGCTCGCGATCACCTGCAGGCGGCGGCAAGCCGAGATCAGGTCGCCGCCCGAGAGCAGTTTCGCGAGGTAGAAGATCGCCGCGTCGGGATCCGAGCCGCGGATGGATTTTTGCAGACACGAGAGCAGATCGTAGTGAACGTCGCCCTGCTTGTCGAAGCGGTAGGAGAGTTGCGGCGCCAGACGATTGATCACCGCGTCGGTGATCTCGTCGCCCGCGAGATAGTAGGCGTTTTCAAGCAGCGAGATCGCCATCCGGACGTCGCCGCCCCCGGAAAGAGCGATATTTTTCAGCGTTTCGTCGCT
>CACZAZ010000134.1 GCA_902779285.1 uncultured Ruminococcus sp. | reverse complement strand
CTCAATCTCGGCGGCGGATTCGGCGTGCGCTATACCGAGAGCGATCCCGTTTTCGACTACGCCGAAGCGATCAGGACGCTCGGGGGAGCGGTGAAAGAAGCCGCCGCAAAGAACGGGCTGCCGACGCCGACCGTCCTGCTTGAACCCGGGCGGAGCATCGTCGCGGACGCGGGGATGACCCTCTACACGGTTGGGACGGTGAAGGAGATACCCGGATTCCGTACCTACGTTTCGATCGACGGCGGGATGCCGGACAACCCGCGCTACGCCCTCTACCGCTCGGTCTATACCGTCGTGAACGCCACCCGCGCCGACCAAGCCCCCGACCGCGCCGTGACGGTGGCGGGACGGTGCTGTGAGAGCGGGGACCTGATCGCGGAGGGCGCGCGGATCAAAACGCCCGTGCGCGGGGATCTGCTCGCCGTGCTCGTCACCGGGGCGTACAACTACTCGATGGCGTCCAACTACAACCGTATTCCCCGCCCCCCGGTCGTCTTTCTCTCCAAAGGAAAGGACGAGTTGGCGGTGCGGAGAGAGAGTTTCGAAGATCTCGTAAGGAACGATCTGTAAAACACGACCCGTGCCGATTCCGGCGCGGGTCGTTTATAACTTTTGCCGCCCGTCCGGGCGGCAAAATCATAACTGCTCCGCAGGAGCATCACAAATCATAACTGCGCCAGCCTCTCCGCCCCGACTATAGGAGACGCGCACAGGTGAGTGCAGAATTCCCGTTCTTGACCCGAAGGCGAATAGTCATTCGTCGAGAGGGAGAGAACGGGGAGAGGAAAACGAATGGAACAAAAGGAGAAAACCGTCCCCCGGGACGGTTTTCAACCTTAATATGCAATCAACGGAGCGTTGCGCTTTGCAAAGTGACAAGCACGAACCGATTATCATTTTTCATTCGTTTTCCGGTCTGTTCCGCCTGGGCGTGTCAAAGCGCAAGCATTTTCCGCGCCGCGGAGATGCTTGCTTTCATTTTTTCGGGTCTCCACGTTCCGTCAAGCGACGAGAAGCAGGAACATTCGAGCGTGACGGCGCCGGCGTAGTCGATCTCGGAAAGGAGCGAGAGGAACGGGACGAAGTCGATCTTCCCCTCTCCGAGATGCAGCACGCGGAGGTCGGAAAAGTCGCGGACGCCCCCGCCGTAGTCGTTGAGATGTACGTGCGCGATCTTCTCGGCAAGTGGGCGGCGGGCGGGCGAGACGATCTCGTTCATCTGGTCGTGGAACGCCGCCATCTTGGTATCAAAGGTGAAGCGGGCGTCGGGGTACCGCTCCGCGATAGCGGTCAAGTGGGTCAGCGGGTCGCGGTCCGCGCAGATCACGTTCTCGACCGTTAAAAGAAGGTCGTATTCCGCGGCGATCCCGTAGAGGTCCGCGAGCGCGTCGATATGTCTTCCGATATTCCTGTCGGACGGGAGCCCGTTCCAGAGGTGGAAGACCAACAGGCGCGAGCCGAGTTTCGCGGCGGCGCGGCAGTTCAGGCGGAACAAATCGAGGGCGTTTCGGTATTCCTCCGGGTCGCCCGACGAAAACCCCTCCCCGATCATCTTGTCGCAATGGAGGGTAACCGTCGCCGGGCTTCCTTGCGAAAATGCATGAGCCCACAGTCGTATTCCCGGCAGACCGAAAAGAAGCCGTCGGGGGAAAAGCCGTTTTTCCGACCGATAAACGCGCCGGACGAAACGTAGAGCGGGTGTGGCATTTCGTCTCCTTTCAGTCGGTGATCGTTCCGTGCGAGAACAGCACGTTCGCGCCGGAAAGCGTCAGAAGCCCGAAACTCGGCTCTCCCCGCTCGGGGTAGGAAAGCGCCCCGGGATTGAAGAGCCAAAGACCGTAATCGGGCAGGTATTCCTCGTGCCGCTCGTGGGTGTGCCCGAAGAGCGCGATATCGGCGCCCTGCCGTTTGGCGGAGGCGATCAGATGACCGAGCCCGCCCTTCACGCCGTAGCGGTGCCCGTGGCATAAGAGGATCCGGTGCCCCTCGATATCGAGGATCTCTTCGTCGCGAAGTCCGCCGGAAAAGGGTCCGTCGCAGTTGCCGTGTACCGCGAGGGCGGCTGTCTTCGGGGGCAACTCGGAAAAGACGTCGCACGCCCCGCGCGAGCCGTCCCCGAGGAACAGGACGAGTTCCGCGTCGGGATGGAGCGCGAGCGCCCGCTCGATCTTTCGGTTTTCGCCGTGGGAATCGGATAGGATCAGGATCTTCATTTTCTCTCCAAAAATCGGAACGTTCCGCCCCTCTCCCGGCATACAATGAAGCGAATACGACAGGAGGGCAGACGAATGAAACTCGATCGGGAAACGCTGACGAAATTGACGCAGGCAAGCGACGAGGCGCTCTGGGAGACGGTGCGCGGGATCGCGCTTGCAAAGGGATTCCGCCTCCCCGAAGCGACGCCGCCGCACGAAACGATGGAGCGGCTGCGCGGGACGCTTTCGGGGAACGGGACGCTCTCGCTCGGAGATGCGGTCCGGGTGATCGCGGCGTACAAGAAGGACAATCCGAATGGATGAGGGGGTCGATCTTTCCGCGCTCGCAGAGACGCTGGCGCCGCTGTTCGATCGCGTGAAAAACAATCCGGGTCTGCTCTCGGGGGCGTTGTCTCTTCTCTCACCCGGCGAGCCGGGGGAAAA
>CACZAZ010000133.1 GCA_902779285.1 uncultured Ruminococcus sp. | reverse complement strand
CCCCGCTTTTTCGCCTGCAAAGACGAAAAAGCGGGGAGGACCTCGTCAAACCCCGTCTTTTATTGTATAATATTTACGGTAACGAGAAACGGAAGTTGGGATGACGATATGAAAAAGTGTTTTCGGAACGGAAAAATCTTCTTCGTCGCGGGGAAAAAGAACGAGGAAGTCCCCTACGACGTCTCGTCAAACGAATTGCACGTCCGATTTGACGGCAAGGGCGGGATCACGAACTACACCGTTTCCAACCAGAGCGGCAATTACGTGAGAAGAACCGTCCTGAACGTATTCGCCGAAGGCAGAAAACTGGACGCGTTCTGCGAGAAACGGGTCGAACTTGCCGGTCGGATGCAGAAGATCCTGCTGAAGGACGGGAACGTCGGGATCAAGATCCTTCAGTTCGTCGCGCCGAGCGAAAACGCGGTTTTCTACGAGTTCACGGCAAACAAACCGGGCGATTACGAATTCGTTCTGGATTTCAGCAGCGCGCAGCATGCGGTCCACTACGACACCGACGTCGAAACGCGGTACGTTGCCGAAAACAACACGATCCATCTTCGCACCAGAAGAAGCGCTCTGCTCGTTTTCTCCTACACGACCGAAAAATACTGCACGACGCTGCTGTCGCGTTTTGCGGCGTATAAAAAGCAGGTTGTCGACGAATTCAGAAGTGTGAAGATACCCGCGTCGGCAAAAAGCGAAAAAGAGCGGGCGCTCTACGTTTCGAGTATCTTCTGCGCTCTTGAAAACTACCGGGAGATCGGTCTTTTTAAGGGTTTTTCCGCGAGCGGGAACCGCGAGATCCCTATCCGCTCCTTTTACCGCGACGCCTATTGGACGGTGTTGGCGCTCTATAAAACCCGCCCGGAACTCGTCAAGAACCAGATCCTGACGCTTTCGCGCGGGATCAAGGACAACGGCGACTGTCCCTCCGGCGTGATGGCGGATTTCAATCCGCGCGTGCGCAACTATTACGACAGCCCGAGCTTCTTCGTCCTTTTGGTCTACGATTATATCAACCGCACGGGCGACCGTTCGATCCTCGACGAGACCGTGAACGGTAAGAGCGTCTGCGACCTGTGTTTGCTCGTGATCGATCGGTTGTCGGAATTCGAGGACAGGACGGGACTGATCGTCAAGGGCGGGAAATACAACAAACTCGACTGGGCGGATCAGATCAACCGACCGGGCTACGTTACTTACGTCGAACTGCTCTACGCCCGTGCGCTCTTCTGCCTTTCCCGCATTGTCGGGACGAGGGACCAAACCCGCGCCCGCCGCTATCACGAGATGTACGAGCGGACGAAAAACGCGATCAATACGCTCCTTTGGGACGACGAAAAGGGGTATTACGTCAACTACCGGGACGGCGATTTCGTCGAAGACAATCTCTCGGTCGACACGATCCTCGCGGTGCTGTTCGGCATTTCCGACGCCGCCGCGACCGCGCGGCTGCTTGACAACGTCTCGGCACGGTTGGAGACGCGGAACAACGCTTACCAAAAGTGCGGAGACTACGGCGTGATGAGCGTCTATCCCTTCTACCGGGGGGCGGACAAGTGTTACAACCGTTCCGCGGAGGATTACGCGTGTCAGAACGGCGGCGTCTGGCCTTTCTGGTCGGCTCTGGTCGCCTACGCCGAGGCGCAAAACGGGCGCGACCCCGCCTACGCCCTGACGTCTTCGTTCGGTTGGAGCGTCAAGCACGGATACTATACCCCGATCGAATATTATTCCCCGCTCGGTTCCGTCGGCGCGCCCCTGTATAAATCCGGTGCTGATCAGCAACTCCTGCAGCTGCCGGACGCCGGCTTGATCAGAACGCTGACAGGAGGCATATCTTTTCATCCCTTCCACAACAGTTGTCTCATCAGGCATCATAGCAAAAACAAAGCGGAAAGTCCATCCTTTTCTCCGGGAGCGTCTCCCGGGTACGGCGGGGGCGGCGGACCGCTTTTTTTATTGGGAGCGGCCGCTTTTTCCGCCGGAAGCGGCAGAAAG
>CACZAZ010000132.1 GCA_902779285.1 uncultured Ruminococcus sp. | reverse complement strand
TGCGTTTCGATCTCCGCAGTGGTGTCTGCGGGTGCCGCCGTGGTCGAAGCGGGCGTCGCCGTGGTCGACGCACCCGTCGGAGTCGCCGTCGTCGCGTCGGCGGTCTTTTTCTTTCCGCAGGACGCGAACGCGAACGCGCAAAGGACCAGACACAGAATAAGCGCAAGGGTAACGGACAGTTTTTTCATCTTTTTTCTCCTTTTTATAATGGTCCGGGGGATCCCGAAAAGCGGCGGTGAACGCCGTTTCCCTTCCTCCCTTGTCTTTATTGTGTACACGATTGAATACCAAATTGCAATATATCGTGGGGATTTAGCCAAGAAACAGCATCTTATACAATTATCGGATGATCATTATGTGAGACCGATCCGCCCCTCGATCCGAAAACGGGTCGGGAGGCGGTTTCGGTTGGTTTGCAGGGGAGACCGGGGCTGCCGGATGCGGATATAGGAGGAGAACCGTTTCAGGAGCCCCGGTTATTTTCGCTGTGAGTGATCAGTCTGCCTTCGCTTTGAAATACAACGCGGCGGGAGCGGTGACGTCGTCGGTCGTGTCGTCCGTGCCCTTATCATCGAAGGTGAAGGTGGCGGCGACGGGATCGGCAACCGCCTCGACCGACTGGACAAAGTCGTGTCCGCAGGTCATATAGGTATCGGCGATCGCGCAGTAGATATCGGCGCTCTTGTAGAAATCGTAGATCGCGATCTCTGCCCAACTCCGCGCCCCATCGTTGTCGGCGTAGACGAGATTCCCCTCTTCGATCGTCGCGGTGAAGAGCAGAGCGCCCGGCGTTCCGGCAGCCCACTTCGACAGGTCGAACGCAAGGATCAGGTTGCCGTCGAGATACGCCTCGCCCGTGTAGGTGTAGGCGACGGCGTCGTCGACGATATCCGCCTCCTGGTGGACGCGGACCGCGACGCGGTGCCAGCCGTACTCGCCGATGCTCGGATATTTTGCGTTCGGATCCGCTTCGATCGCGGCGGCGGACGGGGTGGAAAGGATCGCGCCCTTGCCGTCGTTCCGGTCACGCGCGGAGAACCCGCCGACTATCGTGCCGTAACGGGCATTGGCGTCAGAGGACAGTTTGATGTTCACAAAGTCGGAACCGTCTCCGACCGTGATATCGAAACTCGCGCCGGGCAGGGTTGAAAGCGTTTCGTTATAGAGGATCGAGAACTCGATCAGAAGATCGTTGCCGTTGGGATTCGTTTCGGTCGGATAGAAATGATCCTCGCCGCGGATCTTCGAGTAGAGACGTTTGTCCACCGCGTTGCCCGAGGTCTTGTCGTTGGCGTTCCAGATCAGACGATATCCCGGTCGCACGCGGTGCAGTGTCCGGTCTTCTTGCCGGTCGGGTTCAGAAGCGAGACGTCGTCCTCGACCCATTCGTTGATGACGTGCGCTTCGGGATCGACCGGGATCTTGACGGTCGAGCCTTCGATTATCAGGCCGCAATCAACGCAGTACCGGGACTGCTCACCCTCGGTGGAGCACGTCGGCGGGAAGTCGACCTCGTAATCACCGGGAACGTGCACGTGGGGCGCCTGCGTTTTGATCTCCGCAGTGGTGTCTGCGGGCGCCGCAGTCGTGGAAAGCGCGGCAGTTGCCTTCGCCGTCGTAGCGTCGCCGTTCGTCGCATCCTTTTTGCAGGAAGCGAAGCAAAAGACCGAGAGAACGAGGCATAGAACCAACGCGAGAATAACAGACAGTTTTTTCATGGTTTCTCTCCTTTTATAATCAATGGTGCGGGAAGATCCCGGAAAAACGACGCGTGTCGTTATCCTTCCTCCCTTGTCTCTATTTTACACGACTGAATACCGAATTGCAATACATCATAGCGATTTAGACAAGAAATAGCACTTTATACAATT
Organism: uncultured Ruminococcus sp.; assembly: GCA_902779285.1. Lineage (GTDB taxonomy): Bacteria > Bacillota > Clostridia > Oscillospirales > CAG-272 > UBA1740. The sequence goes on along the minus strand of CACZAZ010000132.1, from coordinate 2,212 downwards.
ATTAGATACGCATTATGTGCAACATTAACAACAGCGGGGAAAACGGGACGTCGAGGACGCCGTCCCCTACCGCTCGCGCGATTGGAACATTTCTTCAAACTACCCGCGCCGGCTTATCAGACGCGCGGAGGTGCGTGCAGAATCCCCGTTCTCGACCCGACGGCGTACGCCCGTACGTCAAGCGGTCGAGAACGGGGAGAGGAAAACGAATTTAGATAAAAAAGAAGAAAACCTCCCGCGGCTCCGCGGGAGGTTTTCAACCTTAATTTGCGTTAATCAATGCAAGGAGTTTTCACAGAGCAGAAAGCTTAAACGGATTCATTATAGATTCCCTTCGTTTTCCGGTCTGTGCGCGCATACGCGTGTCGTCCTCAATGGACGATGCACTTTTCGGTGTCCTTATCGAAGATATGGACGCGCGAGGTATCGATCGCGATCTTGATCGTATCCCCCGCTCTCGCGGTGCTGCGGGACGAAACGCGGGCGATGATGTTCTTGCCGTCGGTCGCCTCTTCCTGACCGTCGAAGGACAGATAGAGGTAGATCTCGGCGCCCATCAGCTCGGTGACCTCGACCGACGCGTCGATCGTGGTGTCGGCGGCGTTGGCGAGGAAGGCGGGCTCGTCGTGCAGGCACTCGGGACGGATACCGGCGATCACGGTCTGACCGATATACTCCTTGAGTTCGGGTCTGTTCGCCTTGTCTGCGGGGAGTTTCACGGCGTTCTTGCCCCAAGCGAGGTAGACGTCGTCGCCTCTCTTATCGAGCGTGCAGGTGACGAAGTTCATCTGCGGGGTGCCGATGAAGCCCGCGACGAAGACGTTGCAGGGATTGTCGTAGAGGTTCTGCGGGGTGTCGACCTGCTGGATGATACCGTCCTTCATAACGACGATACGGGTCGCCATCGTCATCGCCTCGACCTGGTCGTGCGTAACGTAGACGAAGGTGGTCCCGACCTTCTGATGGATCTTGGTCAGCTCGGTTCTCATGCTCGCACGGAGTTTCGCGTCCAGGTTGGAAAGCGGCTCGTCAAGCAGGAAGACCTTCGGGTTCCGGACGATCGCACGACCCAGCGCGACACGCTGTTTCTGACCGCCGGACAGCTGCTTCGGGCGACGCTCGAGCAGGTGCTTGATGTCGAGGATGCGGGCCGCCTCTTCGACGCGGCGCTTGATCTCGTCCTTGGTGACCTTGCGGAGTTTCAGACCGAACGCCATATTGTCGAACACGGTCATGTGCGGATACAGAGCGTAGTTCTGGAACACCATCGCGATATCGCGATCCTTCGGCGCGATGTCGTTCACCAGCGTATCGCCGATGTAGAGTTCGCCCTCGGAGATCTCTTCGAGCCCGGCGATCATACGCAGGGTGGTCGATTTACCGCAGCCGGAAGGCCCGACCAGAACGAGGAACTCCTTGTCCTTGATGTCCAGCGTGAAGTCGGAGACGGCGACGACGCCGCCGAGGTACTTCTTGTAAATGTGTTTCAGCGAAAGAGATGCCATTTCAGTTTCCTCCGAACAGATTTTTTGATCGTATCTATTATAACAGATCGCTCGCGCGTTGGATAGAGGGGAAATCCCCAAACTTGGGCGCCCCGCCTTGTGCAACTGTCACAATTATAACATTTTCCTCCCGATTTGTCAACCGGGAGGAAAAATATTTTGCTGATTTATCAGCGTTTCGGAGTGAGTAAACGCGGATGCGCGACAATCACCCGATCAGTTCGGGAAACTCCGCGACGCGGAAGGCGCGGGAGTAGGCGGTCGTGCCGTCGTGACCCTTGACCTCGACCCGGAAATAGGCGTTTTTATAACCGGGTTCGGTCGCGGCGCGATACTTGTTTCCGAACCCGGAGACGTCGTAACGGGCGACGAAGTCCTCGCCTTCCCTCTCCGGGACGGTCGCTCCCGCCACCTTATAGGAGCGCCAGTCGGTCACGATCCGCACGAGCGCGGCGTCGCTGCATCTGACGGTAAGGGTGCCGTCCTCGATCGACAGTTCGCGGATCTCGGGACCCGTCGAGGAATAGAAGTTTCCCGCGAGCAGGGCGGCGATCACGTCGTCGTAGTCGAGCGAATTTGCGCGGATCACCGTCCAACCGCCGAAATAATCGGGATCCCAATGGCTGTCGTCCGAGCAGATCGGAAAGACGTCCTTTCCCGCTTTCAAAAGGTCGTCGAGGGGAACCGTCGTGTCGGGCAGATCCTCG
>CACZAZ010000131.1 GCA_902779285.1 uncultured Ruminococcus sp. | reverse complement strand
TACACCGGAGGCGAGAAGATCCCCGTTTCCTCCGCCGCGACGTCGATCCTTGCGCTATTCCTTTATTATCTGTTCCGCTTTTTCTATCTGCTGCAGGTGATGAATATCGCCCTGGCGCTCTTCAACCTGCTGCCGCTGCCTCCGCTCGACGGGTCTCGGATCCTGACGCTGATCCTTCCGCGCCGCGCCGCGTTCTGGATCGTCCGGCACGAACGGCAGATCCTGCTCTTCGTTCTGGTCTGGATGGTCGGGGGATCGTTTCTTGCCGATCTTCTGCTCGGCGTTCCCGCGGTCGCCGCAAGTCCGGTATTGTCCGCGCTCGTCTCGGTCCTGTCGCTGACCGGATGGATCGGCAGCGCGGCGAGGTTTATTTCCTCCGGGCTGATATCGCTTTTCGTAAAGCTGCCCTTCCTTGCCTGATTTGATCCGAAAGGAATGCTTCTTATGAGTGAACCGACCTATAAACTCGAACAGTTCGAGGGACCCCTCGACCTGCTTCTTTCACTCTGTCAGAAGAACAAGGTCGACATCACCGATATCCCGATCGCGCTGATCTGCCGCCAATATCTCGACTATCTCGACGAAGCCCGACAAATGGATATGGACGTCGCGGGCGAGTTTATCGTTATGGCGGCGGAACTGATGGCGATCAAGGCGAAGATGCTGCTCCCGCGCGAAAAAGAGGATCAGGAGGACCCGCGCAAGGAACTTGCCGACGCGCTGCTCCTGCTCCAACAGGCGAAGGAAGCCGCCGAGGAACTCAAACCCCTCTACGAAGAATACTCCGGCAGAATGGTGAAGGACAACGACGAGATCCCGCCCGAAAACGGATTCCCCCTCGGGCTCGACACGTCGCTTCTCACAAAGGCGCTGAACGTCCTGCTCGCGCGTTTCAAATCGTCCGAGCAACCCCCGCAGGCGGTGTTCGATCCCCTGATCCGCCGGCGCACGGTCTCGGTCGAGGAAAAGATCGACGAGATCCTCGATATCCTCGACATTCAGGAGACCGCCTCGCTCTTCTTCCTGCTGAAGGACGCGAAGAGCCGTTCGGAACTTCTCGCGCGGTTCATCGGCATTTTGGAACTTGTGAAGTTGCAGCGCATCGTCATCACCGAGGACAATACGGGCGTCGAGCCCGACGAGAGCGACGAAGTGTTCCTTGAGCCCGACACCGGCGGACTTCGCATCCGGTTCCGGATCAATCCCGATTATCAACCGTCAAGCGACGGATACGAGAGTGAATACGAACATGAAGAAGAACAAGACTCCTCCGGCGCCTGAACAGGAGAAGATGGATCTGCCGGGCGTCGGAGAAAACCTGAACGATCTTCCCCGTCAAAAGCCCGAGAACAGACCGCTCGAAGAGCCGAGCAGTTACGAGGAAGCGATCGAGGCGATCCTCTTTGCGGCGGGGCATCCCGTCTCCTACGAGGCGCTGGCGAAGACCTTTGATCTGACGGCGCCAATCATCCGCACGACGGTCAAGGAATACGCCGAAAAATACAACCACTCGAAGGTACCGCGCGGCGTGATCCTGCTTGCGCTCGACGAGGAATGTCAGCTCTGTACCAAGGCGGAATACCTCGCCTACATCCGCTACGCACTCGGCATCAGGCGGAACGGCACGCTGTCCGCCTCCACGCTCGAAACGCTGGCGATCGTCGCCTACCATCAGCCGGTGACCCGCGCGTATATCGACGCGGTGCGCGGCGTCGACAGTTCCTACGCGGTCTCGTCGCTCGTCGAACGCGGGCTGATCGAGGCGAAGGGACGGCTCGACGCTCCGGGACGTCCGGTGCTTTTCGGTACGACGTCCAACTTCCTGCGCTGTTTCGGTCTTGACTCGATCGATCAACTGCCCGATCTGCCGAACGAGGAGATCGCGACGGTGTTCCGGACGGTCCAGGACCGTCTTGACGCGGAGGAGATCGACCCCAACCAGTTGACCATCGAGGACGCGGAGGCGAGAGCCGCATTTGAAACGGCGGAGCCGAAACAACCGTCCGCCCCCGAAGAACCCGAACCCGAAGGCGAGGAGCCCGAGATCACCGACGACGATCTCCCCTTTTCGGAGACGGAGATCGCGGTAAATAACGAGCCTGAAGACGACGGTATCCCTGAATCAAAA
>CACZAZ010000130.1 GCA_902779285.1 uncultured Ruminococcus sp. | reverse complement strand
GATTCCTTGCACTTTCACCTTCGTATTTCTACCAAGTATTTCGGTGCTTGAAATTCTGTTGTTCAATTTTCAAAGATCGTGCGCCCACACCCTCCGGAAATATCCTCCCTTTCGGGGCGAGCTTTTCTATTTTACTATCTCCCCCCGATTTTGTCAACCCCTTTTTTAAAATTTTTTCGGGATTTCGAAAAAAAGATCGGCGGCGGCAAACCGTCTCTTTTTTCCGTCCGTTCGCGCTTTTTTCGACCGAATACGGCAAAAAACAACCCGAAAACGCAAAAAACGGCTGTTTTCAAAAGAATAATTGCGCAAAAAACTTGCACTTTTTGATTGGAATATGATATAATGAAAAAAAGCGTTTCTGTCGGCAGCCCGACGGATCGGTACGATCCGAAGGAAACGCGTACCGTTCGCCGGCGCTTTCGCGCCGCGGGAAAGGAGAGTTCGGGTGGACAAACAAGTGAATATTTTTCTTGACGTCTTCGGTCTTGCTTTCCTCTTTTTCCACGCTCTGCTCTGCCGCTGGTCCTATACGCGCAGAAAAAAACCGTCGCTTGCCTACCGGATCATGACCGTCCTGATCGCGGTGTACGTCACGCTGGATATCGCCTCCTGGGCGATCGACGGAAACGTGTTTCCCGGCTCGCGCGGGCTCCACACGGCGATCCTTCTGCTCTATTTCGCCGTGATCGGATGCATCCCGCCGCTCTGGCTGATCTACTGCGACGACCGTCTGCAGTTCGATCCGAAGAAGAAACGGCGCCGCACGATCCTCTATCTGCTTTTCGCGGCTGTCAATCTGCTCTCCCTGATCGTTCACGCGGCGGGCGTTCCGATCTTCCGCATCACGGAGGATAACGCCTACCTCCGCGGACCTCTCTACCCCGTGCACGTTATCCTCTCGCTCGCCTGCATCATCCTTTCGTTCGCGCTGATCTTCAACCGGTGCAGGGGGCTGTCCCCGATCCAACGGCAGGAGTACCTCGCGCTCTCCATGTTTCTCCCGCCCATCCTGATCGCGTTCCTGATCCAGATCCTTTACAAGGGCGGATCGTTTCTGCCGATCTGCCTTTCGATCTCCGCGATCCTGTCCTTCCTTGCCGAACAGGAGCATCTGCTCCGGATCGACCTGATGACGGGAACGCGCAACCGGTTCTCGTTCGAGCCGCAGGTCTCGTGGCTGCTGACGCACGTGCCGTATAACCACACGCTCTTCTGCCTGATGATCGACGCCGACAAGTTCAAGTCGATCAACGACCGTTTCGGCCATTCGGAGGGCGACCGCGCCGTCTGCTCCATCGCGAACGCCCTGATCTCCACCTGCGACCGCAACGATATGATCTGCCGTTTCGGCGGCGACGAGTTTATGGTGGTCGGTCAGCGCTTCACCGAGGAGAACGTGAAGCAGCTGGTCCGCGACATCCATACGGCGGTCCAGACGACGCAGACCGAGCAGGGGCTTCCCTACCGGCTCTCGGTCAGTATCGGCGTGGCGGTCTTCGATCCCGGATTCTCGGGAACGCCCGACGAACTGCTCCGCGTCGCGGATACCGATATGTATAAAAAGAAAGCCGAAAAGAAGGCGCTCGACCGTGGCGAATCCCAACCGCAGAACTAAACGAAAAGAACCCCCCGTCGCAGGACGGGGGGTTCTTTTCGTTCGGGCGGTCAGTTTGCCGCGGCGGCGGCGAAGAGGTTTCTTGCGTATTCGAGGATATCGAAATCACTCTTGATCCGAAACGTCGTCTCGGTAATGCCGACGAGATCGTTTCCGGGCGCGACGGCGAGGGTATCGATCGTTTCGCCGTCGGTCCCCACGAAGCACACCTCGTAAACGACGTTCTTCAGCGTCTTGAAACGGGTTACTTTCATTTTCAGCGCCAAAACCGTGTCGCAGATCTCCCTGACCTCGCCCGGATCGGCGACCGTGCGCTCCTCGTACGACCCGTCGTCGGAATACGCGCGGATCACGACCTCCCGGGCATCGGAGAGGTCCTCCAACACCTCGTCCGCGTCGTGCATCCCGTACCGAATTTGGAAAAAGGTGTAGAATACCGTCACGAAAAGATACACGACGAAAACGATGAGGAGTACCCTGCTTCTCAAGTTGTTGAATCTCATTTTGACGACTGGGAAGATCAAGAAATTCCAGAGTCATTTTTTGAAAGACACATTATACCAACTCAATTTTGTATA
>CACZAZ010000129.1 GCA_902779285.1 uncultured Ruminococcus sp. | reverse complement strand
GCCGTCGCCTCCGAAATAATGCTCGTCGAAGAAGAACTCGAGGTGCATCAGATCGGCGGACGGGAGATTTGCGAGCAGCATACCGAACGCGATGGGAAGCAGGAGCAGCGGCTCGAACTTCTTGACGATCGCGAAGTACGCGAGCGTGAAAACGATCAGATACATAACGACCGTCTTCCAACCGAGACCCGCGAAGCCGGTCCCGCGGAAGAAACGACCGAACGCTTCGATAATGTTCATCGAATAACGTCCCCCGAACTTATTTGAGAGAGATCAAAAGATCGCCCGACTGGACGGACGCGCCCTTGTTCACCGCGATCGAGGCGACCACGCCGTCGCGCGGCGCGGGGATCTCGTTCTCCATCTTCATCGCTTCGAGCAGAACGACGGTCTCGCCCTTTTTGACCGACTGACCGACCGACACCTTCACGGCGAGGACGGTCCCGGGCATCGGGGCGGTGACTTTTTCGGCCCCGGCGGGGACGGAGGGAGCGGCGGGAGAGGCGGGCGCGGGAGCGGCGGTCTGTGCGACGGGGGCGGCGGGGGCAGCGGGGGCTGCCGCGCCGGTCTCTTCGACCGTGACCTCGTAGGTTTTTCCGTTTACGGTGATCCGATAGTTTTTCATAATATGTGATCCTTTCGTATTGTTCGGTATTGGGTCAGACGCGGCGGAAGGAAACGACCCGGAACGATCCCGAGGGGTTTTCTTCGACGGCGGCGGCGATCGCGGCGGCAATGACCGCGACGGTCTCGTCGTCGTCTTCGATCGCGGCGTCCGGGATCTGCTTGGTCGGGAGCACGGTCTCTTTGTTCCGCTTCTTCTCAAGGGCGGCGGGCAGTTTCGTGACGATCAGATGGAAAAGTTCGAGCGCGCCCCAGAGGAGCAGGAGGACCGAGAAGACCACGCTCATACCGATCAGGAGCATCTGCCCTCCGTAGGCGAATTTGTCTCCCGCGCTCTCAAGCGGTTTGGTGACGTCAACGGCAAGAAACATCGTAAACCCTCCCATCAGAGCGGACGGATCGCACGGTAGGGCGCGTCGACCGTTCCCTTGGCGGAGAGCATCAGGAGCGCCGACGCGACGCGGCAGCGGACCTCGGACGCGGGGATCACCCCGTCGATCTCGCCGGTCGCGGCTGCGGCGGCGGGGGAGGCGACCGTCTGTTTCCATTCGTCGCGGAGTTCCTCTTTGGTCCTGCCTTCCGCGAGAGCCGCGTCGAACGCGAACGCAACGGCGGCGTCGGCGGACAGGATCCCGATCTCGGCGCCGTCTACGGCGTAGACCACGTCGGCGCCGGTACTGCGCGATCCGAGCAGCGGGAACGCCGCGCCGATCGCGTGACCGATCACGACCGTCACCTTCGGCACGTTCGCTCCGGTATAGGCGAACGCGAGCCGCGCGAGGTCGGTCGAATAGGGCGCTTTTTCATTCTCGCCCGAGACCGCAAGTCCGAGCGAATCGACCAGCGTGACGACCGGCAGCGAGTAGGCGTCGCACAGGTCGACGAAGCGGGCGGCGGTACGCGCGGAGAGAGCGTCGATCTTGCCGCCGTCTTTGTTCGCGTCGGAGATCACGATCCCGCAGCGGACCCCGCCGATCTCTGCAAACGAACAGAGAAGAGAGCCGGACGACGAAACCGGGATCGAGCGACCGTTATCCGCGACAGAGGAAAGGATCGACGCGGCGTCGGCGGGAAGCGCGTTTGCAAGACGGCGGTTGAGGTCGTCCTTGCATTCCGAGACCGCGACCCCGCACCCCGCGCACGGAGGCAGGAAAGAGATCAAAGTGCGGACGAGATCCGCGGCTTTGCCTTTTTCCGAAACGGCTGAGAGCACGGGCGCCTGCCCGTCCTTTTCACCCGTCAGGGAGGGATCGGTCACGTAGAGCGACGCGCCCTCCTCCAGAATGGCGATATCGAACATCGCGGCGACAGCCGACAGCGTTCCGATACACTTGCCCGAGATCAGGGCGATCTGCGGGACGACGCCGGACGCCGACGCGACCGAGGAGATGATCCCCGCTTTCGACGGCACGGGCGTGGCGGCTCCGCCGCAGTTTTGAGTTTTCGGTTTTGAGCCGGGCATTTGCGGATGCCCGGCTTTCTTTCCGTTATCCTTCTCTTGACTTTATCCGCTCCGTGCGGGATAATGGACATGCATAAACGGCAAAATACAGCTCAAAAATGCTGAAAAAGGAGCGAATAACATGACTTACAATGAAGTGCTGGC
>CACZAZ010000128.1 GCA_902779285.1 uncultured Ruminococcus sp. | reverse complement strand
CGAGACCGCCGCGGAAATAGATGATCTTCGCGTCCTCGCCCCCGAGTTCGACGGCGACGTCGGTCGCGGGATGGTACGCCGAGATCGCCGTGGCGACCGAGACCACCTCCTGCACGAAGGGCAGCCCGAGCGAACGCGCGATGCCGAGCGCGCCCGACCCCGTCACCGAGACCGAGAGCGTCGCGTCGCCGATCTTGTCTTTTGCCTGCTCGATCAGTTGTTTCAGCGTTTCTCTCGTCTGGGCGCGGTGGCGCAGATATTCCCCGAAGAGGATCTTCCCGTCGGGGTCGAGGATGGCGAGTTTAACGGTGGTCGAGCCGATGTCGACCCCGCAGCGGAGGACGGCGTCGGTCATTTGGTTTCCTCCCCGACCGTCTCCGGCTCCCGTTCTTCTTTCCCGGTCGGCTCCTCGGGCGAGGGCGCCGGTTTCTTTTTGCGGAACGAAAACTTCTTCTCGGTCCCGGCGACCAGCCGCGCGATATTCCCGCGGTGGCGCCAGATCACGAGCAGGACCGCGCCGAAGGTGAGGAACAGCGCGGGGGTATGTATCTTAACGACGATCAGCGTCACGGCGCCGGCAAGCAGCGTCAGAATGGACGAGAGAGACATATAGCCCGAGAGCGGCAGAACGGTCAGCATCACCGCCGTCGCGACCAGACCTGCCCGCCAGTCGAGCACCCAGAGCAGGGCGAAGGTCACGAGAAATCCCTTGCCGCCCTTGAAGCGGTAGAAGACGGGATAGGTGTGACCGAGCAGGGCGAACACGCCCGCGTACGCCGCGCCGAGCGCGCGCGTAGAAAAATAATCGGGCGCGAAAACCAGCCCCGCGATCAGCGAAACCGCCACGCACTTGCCGATATCCAGCACGAAAACGAGCCACGAGAGTTTGCCCCCGTAGACGCGGTGAAAGTTGGTGAAGCCGGGATTGCCGCTCCCCTCTTTCCGGATATCGCCGTGATAGACCAGCCGGGAGAGGACGATGGCGGGGTTGACCGCGGCGACGACGTAGGAGACGATCGCGGTCAGAACGTAAATAAGTACGGTCATCTTAAATGCCTGCGGGGACCGGGGGTTTTCTCAAAAGATCGCCCCGGCCCCCCCTTTCATGGGAATTAAAGCGTCGTTTCCGGTTACTCTACGATCAGAAGATAGCGATAGACCGCCTGTCCCCCGTCGACCTCGTAGAGTTCGATCCCGGGGTGCGACTGCCTAAGATAGCCGGCGATCTCCTCCGCCTCTCCCGGATCCGCGTCCTCGCCGGAGATGAGGATGCAGATCTCGTGATCGCCGAAGTCGATCTCGTCGATCAGCCCGCGCGTGGCGTCGAGGGAGTCGTTGTCCGCCGAGTAGACGCGGTCGCCGACGAAGCCGATGAATTCGCCCTTGTAGAGCGCGCGGTCGTTGTTCTCCGTATCGCGGGAACAGACCGAGACGCCCGCCGTGAGGACGCCCGCCATCGCGTCGGTCATATCGCGCTCCATCCCGTCGAAATCGTCGGGCTCGGGGGTCATCATGGTCAGCGCCGAATGCCCCTCTCCGATGGTCTTGGAGGGCAGAACGCGGACGTCGGAGCCGGTATAGAGTTCCGCCGCCTGACGCGCCGTCAGGATGACGTTCCCGTTGTTCGGGAGGACGAAAATGACGTCGGCGTTGACCCGGTCGAACGCGTCGAGGAAGTCCTGCGCAGAGGGATTCATACTCTGTCCGCCCGAAACGACCTCGTCGGCGCCGAGCGCGCGGAACATCGAGATCAGTCCCTCTCCGCACGCGACGGCGACCACGCCGAAGGGCTTGCGGTCGCGTTTCCCGGCGGGGGTGTTCCCGTCGAGCGAGTTGTGCTGGAGCGACATATTCTCGATCTTGACCGTGAGGAACTCGCCGTACTGCTGGCAGTAAGCGAGAACGAGCTGCGGGGTCATGGTATGTACGTGGATCTTCACGACCGTGCCGGTCTTGACGGCGACGACCGAGTTGCCGACGGATTCGAGATAAGCGATCAGGGGTTTGAGGTCGAACGCCGCGGGATCGGTCTTCGCCCGCATCAGGCGGAGCAGAAGTTCGGTGCAGTAGCCGAACTCGAGCACGCTGTCCTCGGTGAAGCGGTCGAAATCGGGCGCTTCGGGCGCGTTTGCCTGCGCGATCGGCGCAAGATCGGTCTCGGGGAGTTCCCCGTTCAGCGCGGCGTACATCCCCTCCGCGATCCGGATCAGCCCCGCGCCGCCCGAGTCGACCACGCCCGCCTCTTTCAG
>CACZAZ010000127.1 GCA_902779285.1 uncultured Ruminococcus sp. | reverse complement strand
CGCGCCATTTCGAGGGAAATACGGCGAAAAATCAGGTGTCCGATTCCGACAAAACGGCAAATGAGCGCGGCGGCATCTTCAACGATCCGATATTCTTTCTGCCCTTTATTAAATAGTTATATTTTCCGTCAAGAGAGACCTCTAAACTACTTTGTGAACGGTTTATGAACACGGCGACAGCGCTTTTTCCGGTTTTTCGCTCGTAAACCAACAGCGAAGCGTCGAGATACCTGATCGCAAACGCCCCCGAGACGAACGCCTCGTTTTCAAGGCGCAGTTTTCCGATCGTCCGATACGCGTCGAGCAGCGTCCGATCCTCCCTTTCCCACGGGTACGGCATCCGGTTCATCGGGTCTTTGTACCCCTCCATCCCCGCTTCGTCGCCGTAGTAGATCATGGGTCTGCCCGGGAAGGTAGCCGACATCAGGTACGCAAGGATCAGCCGATCGCGCGCGACGGCGTATTCCCCCTCCGTCATCTTCACGTTTGAGAGTTCGCGCACCGTCCGCCCGTTTTCGGGCTCCCCGCCGAGCGAGGTGATCGCGCGGGGCGTATCGTGCGTTCCGATCAGATTCAGCTGCAGACCGACGGTCTCGCGCGGCATATTCGGCATCACTTCCGAAACGTAATACCCGAGCGCTTCGATTTTCCCCGTCCGGACGTATTCAATGATCGCCGTACGAAGCGGATAGTTCATCACGCCGTCGAGTTCGTCCCCCGAGTAATACCGTTTTCTTTTGCCGTAGGCGATCTTATTGGACGCGTCCTCCCAGACCTCGCCGTAAAGCAGACTGCCCGGATCGGTTTCGCGCAGGCGGGCTTTGATCGCGCGGATGAAGCCGTCGGAGAGTTCGTCCGCCACGTCGAGCCGGAATCCCTTGATCCCGAGAGCGGCGTAGTGCGGGATCACGCCCTTTTCTCCGACGAAAAACGCACGGCAGGACGGCTCATCCGGGTTGATCCGAGGCAGGATCGGGATATTCCACCAGCATTCGTAATCGTCGGGAAAACGCCGGAAATTGTACCATTTGAAGTAAGGCGACGCCTGCCCCCGATAGGCGCCGACCGACGGAAAACGCCCGTACCTGTTGAAATACAAGCTATCCGAGCCGGTATGGTTGAACACGCCGTCGAGCAGGATCCCGATCCCGCGTTTCTTCGCCTCCGCGATCAGTTCCGTCAGATCGGATTCGTCCCCGACGATCGGGTCGACCGTCAGATAGTCGGAGGTGTCGTAGCGGTGATTGGAAGGCGAGAGGAAGATCGGGGACAGATAGATCAGCGAAACGCCGAGTTTTTTGATCTCGTCGAGTTTCTCCGTGATCCCCGACAGATTCCCGCCCCAGACCCGGTTGTTCTTCATCGGAGCGCCGGGGTACGCCGGATACTCGACGTCGCGGGAATACCAGTTGTCGACGAGTTCCATTCCCTCCCGCACGGGCGTATCATTCCCGCGGCGGAAACGGTCGACGAAGATCTGATACACGGCACCGGCGTCCGAGGGGTCGTTCCGCTCGGGGAAATCGGTCACCGTCAACTGAAAGCATCGCCGCTCGTCGGGCGGAGTCAAAGAGAACGCGAGCGCGCCGTCGTACTTGCGCTGTGCGTAAACGGCTCCGATCGCACTCTCACAGGCAAACGAAAGGAACCAGAGACCGACCGGGAGAGCAAAGACCTTCCCACGCAAGAGAGAAGGTCTTTTGTTTTTCTCCGTCGCCGGACAGCGCCACGCAAGAAACCGACGAGGCGCCGATCTGACGCGGTATCAACAGACGAAAAGAGACCGGATCGCCGAAACGAGCCGCACGGCGATCTCTATACGATTCTTTTCCGCACGTCCCGTCATATCGCCCACAGACCGCGAGCGTACGCGAGGGATCAAGCCGCAACTCAGACAAGGGGCTCACCGCCGACAGGGTCGATATGCCAGATCTCGTTCGCGTAGTGCCGGATGGAAACGTCGGACGAGAAACGACCCGACCGCGCGATATTGATCAGCGACTTGCGATTCCATTCGCGGCGGTTGCGGTAATCGTTCAGCGCCCGTTCCGCCGTCACGCAGTAGGAATCGAAATCCGCAAGGCACATAAAGGGATCTGCGACGGTATAACCGCCGTTGATGAGATAATCCGCGATATGCGAGAAATCCTGTCCGCCGATCGGGTACCACAGACGGTCGATGGTCCGGTGGAGCGATTCGGAGGAATGGTAGAACTCGCGCGAGATATATCCGTGCCGCCAGAGTTCGTCGACCTCGTAGGTGTTCAACCCGAAGATATAGACGTTCGGGTCTCCCACCGAATCGAGGATCTCGACGTTCGCGCCGTCGAGGGTGCCGAGCGTCAGGGCGCCGTTCATCATCAGTTTCATATTCCCCGTTCCGCTCGCCTCCTTGCCCGCAAGCGAGATCTGTTCGCTGATGTCGGCGGAGGGGATCAGGATCTCCGCGAGACTGACGTTGTACTCCTCCATAAAGACGAGTTTCAGCCGATCGCGCGTCAAGGGATTGCTTTCAAGCTCGCGACTGAGGAAATACAGGAACCGGATCAGTTTCTTCGCCATCTGGTATCCGGGCGCCGCCTTCGCGCCGAAAATGAAGGTCTGCTTCGGGACTGTCGACGACGGATTGTCGCAGATCTCCTGATACATGGAAAGGATCTTCAGGGCGTTGAGCAGCTGCCGCTTGTATTCGTGCATCCGCTTCACCTGCACGTCGAACACCGAGTCGGGATCAATGATCTGACCGGTCTTTTCCCTGACGTAGGCGGCGAAACGTTCCTTGTTCTGACGCTTTACCTCTCCGAGCCGGTCGAGAACGGCGGGATCGTCTGCGAACTTGTCGAATTTCTCGAGTTCCTCGGGATGCTCCGCAAACCCGTCTCCGATGCACTCTTTCAGAAGCGCGGTCAAGCCGGGATTCGCCGAGATCAGCCAGCGACGGTGGAACACGCCGTTTGTGACGTTGGTGAACTTCCACGGCGTCATCTTATAGAAATCGTGGAAGACGGTCTTCTTCAGAATATCGCTGTGAAGCGCCGACACGCCGTTGACGGTATGCGAGCCGACCACCGACAGGTTCGCCATCCGGACCTGCCCGTATCCGACCACCGCCATCCGCGAGATGCGGTCCCAGTCGCCGGGATAGAGTTTCCAGAGATCGGCGCAGAAACGGCGGTTGATCTCCTCGACGATCATATAGATCCGCGGGAGCTTCAAGCGGAACAGATCGATCCGCCAGCATTCGAGCGCCTCGGGCATAACGGTATGGTTGGTATAGGTCACGGTCTTGACGACGGTATCCCACGCGTCCTCCCACGAGTAGGAGTAAACGTCCATCAGGATCCGCATCAGTTCGGGGATGCAGAGCGCGGGGTGCGTGTCGTTGATATGGATCGCGATCCGGTCCGAGAAACCCTCAAGGGATCCGTAGGACGCGTAATAGTCGCTGAAAATGCTCTGCAGCGACGCCGAAACGAGGAAATACTGCTGGGTCAGGCGAAGCAGTTTCCCCTCGTCGTGATTGTCGGGCGGATAGAGTTGTTTGGTGATCTCCTCGGCGCGGCTGGTCTCCTCCAGCGACTTGACGTAGGTCCCCTGCGTCGAGAAGCCGAGCGTAGGGACTGCCGCCTCCTTCGCCTTCCAGAGCCGCAGCGTGTTGACCGCGTTGGTGGTCGTGCCGGGGATCATCAGATCGTAGGCGACCGCCCTGACCTCGTCGTATTCGGTGTTGGTGATCTTGAGTTGACCGTTTTCCCAGTTCTCGCTGATCTGCCCGCCGAAGCGGACAGACATACTCTTTTCGGGCCGCGCGATCAGCCAGGCGCCCCCGTGTTCGATCCATTGATCGGGGATCTCGACCTGTTCGCCGTCGACGAGTTTCTGACGGAACAGACCGTTTTCGTACAGCAGCGAGTACCCCGAAGCCGAATAATCGAGCGCCGAGAGCGAATCCATAAAGCAGGCGGCAAGCCGTCCG
>CACZAZ010000126.1 GCA_902779285.1 uncultured Ruminococcus sp. | reverse complement strand
GGCTACTACGCCGACTTGTCGTGCGGGGAGCACGGCAAGGTCGTCTATCTGACCTTTGACGCCGGGTACGAAAACGGGAACGTCGAAAAGATCCTCGATACGCTGAAAGAAAAGAACGTTCCCGGCGCGTTCTTTATCCTGTCGCATTTTCTTACGGCGAATCCCGGGCTTATAGAACGGATGATCGACGAGGGGCATCTCGTCTGCAACCATACCGCAAGACACCGCAATATGGCGAAGGCGACGGATCGGGAAATGAGACGGGAACTGACCGATCTGGAAACGCTTTTCCGAGATCGGACCGGGCGCGAAATAGCGAAGTATTACCGCCCGCCGGAGGGATCGTTCAACTGGAATAACCTCGCCGTTGCAAAGGAACTCGGCTACGCCACGGTGTTCTGGAGTTTTGCCTACGCCGACTGGGATAATCAAAGACAGCCCTCGGCAGAGGCGGCGTTAAAAAAGATACGGGAGAATATGCACCCCGGCGCGGTCCTGCTCCTACACCCGACGTCCGACACCAACGCGAAGATCATGCCGGAACTGATCGACGAACTGGTTTCCGCGGGGTACCGTTTCGGGACGCTCGACGAATTGACCGGGAGACGGGCGAAATGAGGCGGGGAACCCGTCGATCCCTTTCGGCGGCGGTTTGTCTTGCGCTGCTGTTTTGCTTTGCAGCGCAGACCGTCCGGGCGGATCCTCCCGACAGAGAGCCGCGGGTCGCCCTGACCTTCGACGACGGACCGCATCCCGGACGGACGAAGCGGATCCTCGCGCTTCTCGACCGCTATTCGGTAAAGGCGACCTTTTTTATCCTCGGCTGCAACGCGGAATACTATCCCGAGCCGCTCGAGATGGCGGTGCGCGCGGGGCACGAGATCGAGGATCACTCGTTCGATCACGTCACGCGGGGGAAAACCGTCCGGGAACTGGAGGAAAGCATCACGAAAACGGCGGAGATCATCGAACGGGCGTCCGGTCGTTCCCCGCGGTACTTCCGCCCGCCCGAGGGGAAATGCACGCCCGAACTTGATTCCGCGCTCGCCACTCTCGGGTACGACGCGGTATTCTGGACGGTCGATTCGCGCGACTGGACGGGGAAGCCGGCTGACGCGATCGCGCGCGACGTTTTGAAAACCGTCTGCGACGGCGATATCCTTCTGTTCCACGACTACACCTGCCCCGGCGAGAATACGCTGCACGCGCTCGAAAAGATCATTCCGGCGCTTCTGTCCCGCGGATTTCGTTTCGTCACGGTGGAGGAAATGTTCGCCCGTTCCGAAAACTGATCGGAGCCGCCGTTCGGCAGCTCCGATCTTCTATTCAGGTTTCGTCGGATCCCGGCGGGTCGCTCTCCGGCTCTTCTTCGGCTTCTTCGTCGCCCTCTTCGTCGTACTCGTCTTCGCTTTGTTCCTCCTGCAGAGGATCGATCATAATCTCTTTGACCTTGTAGTACGCGGCGTACGTCCCCATAAACTTGACGTGAGCGAACAGGAATAGCAGCGGCATGGCGATCCCGAGGAAGAGGAAATAACCGCCGAGCCCGAACAGGAACATAATATTGAGGAATACGAACAACAGCGTTCCGAGCAGGGCGAGAATATTGCGCTTCAGCCCGAGGATCGAGAAGATCAGGGAGTTTTTCAGCAATTTGCGGATCGAGAGATCGAAGGTCACGAGCTGCAGATAGAGATAATAGCGCATAAAGATATAGATCAGCGTGATCCCGACCGTCGTCCAGAGGAAGAAATAGTCGAGGATCCGGTGCGCGCTCGTAAACAGGTAATAGAGGTCGAAACCGAGCAGACCGAGGAGGATGAAGTCGATGATCCCGACGATAAGTCCCTGGCGCCAGTTTCGCTTGATCGCGTAGAAGAAATCCGAATAGGGGAAGACCGGATCTCCCATCACGATCCCTCTCGTAACGTAGGCGGCGCCGACGTTGACGAATCCGAAGGTGAAGATCGTTAACCCCGAAAGCCCGAGGAAGAAATAGGTCCAGAAGGTCGGCGCGCGTTCCACCGTCTGCAGTCCGTCCACGGCAAGTACGGCGAGATCCGCGGGGGTCGACGCGATCTGTCCGGCGCTCTCCGCGCGGATCAGGGGAAAGAGATCGGAGACAGGCGCATAGAACTCACGGGAAACCGCGCCCGACAGGGCGATGATGGCGAACAGAAGCGGGATACAGCCGAGCACCATCATAATATTGACCGAAAAGAGTTTGCCGAGATTATCTTTATAGAGGCGGAAGAACCGTTTGAGTCCGGTCCCTTCGTTTGCCGCCTGTTCCTTGGTGACGCCCTTGCCTTCGCGCTGGGAGTCGAACAGGCGGAATCTCTTTTTCTTTTTCGGTTCCGAGTCCCGATCGAAGTCGTTCAAGCCGATTCTCCTTTGTCCGTCGTTATCGCACCTATTATACAGCAAAGGAAAGAAAAGTGCAAGGGTTGATGAGCAATTCAAGAATATTTTACAAAACGCGCTTGTCAATTCAAAGGAACTATGATACAATAAAGAAAAAACCGAAGGAGGGGGTTGCCATGTTCCGGACC
>CACZAZ010000125.1 GCA_902779285.1 uncultured Ruminococcus sp. | reverse complement strand
GATCTGGGTGGACACCGACGGGGACGGGGCTGACTCGATCAAGGATCAGCTCGGCATCCTCACCGACACCTACGGCGGGGACGCCGCGGCGGGCTTCGTCTATACCTGCGGTCTTCCCGTGACCGAGGATTATTGGATCGAGGACGAGACCGACGAGAAATACGCCGGGTATCACGGCAAGAAATGGATCAAGTACGCCGACGATCCGACCGTTCTTAACCTGATCTTCGACGCGGTGAAGGACGTTTTCGACGGAAAGGGGTCGTTCACGACCGCCGAGAACCGCCCCTTCAATACGCCGGAGAAACCGGGGCTCGCGTACCATTACACCAAATTCGCCGCCGGCGAGGTCCTCTTTATCGGCTCGCTTCTGCTTGCGGCGATCGAGACCGAAACCATCCAGCAGATGCCCGACCTCTTCTCGGTCGTCCCCTGCCCGAAGGTGAGCGCGTCCGATTCCTATAATACGATCATCTACAACAGCGGCGACGTCGGTGCGATCAACGTCAATATCAACCCCCGCAAGGGAAAGACGCTGTCGGCGTATCTGCAGTTCTGCACCGAGAACTCCCGCGCGATCCGCGAGCAGTTCCAGGAGATCGTGATGAAATACAAGGTCACGACCTACGACCAGGGGACCGACCGGATGTTCAACATCATCTATAACGCGATCCTCTGGGGACGCGACAAGACGATCGAGGACGTGAACGTGGAACCGCGCTGGCACGGGAAGATGCGGGAAAACAAGTTCACCGTGGGCTCGGAATACATCGCGAAACTGTATTCGGAGAATCTCTCGAAGAAGCAGAGCAAGCTCGACAGCGTGATGAAGACCTGGTACACGCTCCCGAAGGTCGAGCCCGAGGGCAACTGAAAAGACGCGCAACAACCGGATACAAAACGCCGCGCACCGATCGGTGCGCGGCGTTTGTTTGCGTCGTTTTTCGTTATCCGTAGGTCTTGATGATTTCCTCCGCGACCCGGCGGCGGGAGACGCAGCGGTCCATCGCCTGCTTTTCAATGTAGCGGTGCGCGTTCGCCTCGGTCATCTTGAGTTCGCTGATCAAGAGCCATTTCGCACGGTTGACGAGGCGGATCTCGTTCATCTTTTCCTCGATCGAGAGGGTCTTTTTCTGGTTTTTCCGCTGTCCTTCGCGCGCGCTGATCAGCCAGTCGACGGCGATCGAGAAGACCGGGCGCGAGATCGGTTTTTGCAGGAGAAAGACGCCGTGCTCGGCAAGTTTTTCGTAGGCGAGGTCGTACTGTTCGGTTTTCGCGAGAAAGAGTACGACGGCGTTCGAGTCGGTCGCGGCGTCGATCGAGAAGCGGATGCCGACGTCCTCTCCGACGGGGGAGTTCACGACGACGAAATCAAAGTCGCGCTCGGCGAGCGCCCGTTTTGCGACGCTGACGCCCGAGACCGTTTGCACCGGCGAGAAGGTGGGGACGGCAAAGTAGTCCGCCGTCGCGGCGTTGAACTTTTCGGACGTCGAAACGACGAGAACGCTGTAGACCCGTTCTTTGAAATCCAAGTTCCGTCCCTCCTTTCGCTTTTTTTCGGATGGGTTTTACTTCTTGCAGTAGATGGCGACGATCCCGGCGGGCAGGCACGCCCCGATCCATTCGTCGTTTTTCGCCGCCGCCTTCGCTTCGTCGAGCGTCCCGGGCAGTTTTTGAAGCCCCGCCGTCGTTTTTTCGTCGGCTTGGTAGAGGTTGCAGTCGACGGGAGCGGGGAGGGGAAGTCCGTTCTTGATCCCGCAGAGCGCCGCGCGGATCAGAAGGGTGAAAGCGATATAGGGATTTGCCGCGGGATCGGGCGAACGGAGTTCGGCGCGGCGATACTCTTTTTCCGCCGCGGGGATGCGCACGAGCTGCGAACGGTTCTCGCGCGACCAGGAGACGAAGCGCGGCGCCTTCATCTGCCCGAGCCGTTTGTAGGACTCCTCGTTCGGGTTCAAAAAGACCGTCATCGGGACGATTTTAGCAAGCACCCCCGCGATCATATTGCCTTGTTTCTTCTCGTCGTCGGGCTTTGCCGACCAGTTGATATGAAAGCCGTTTCCCGGCGCCTCGTCAAGCGGCTTCGGGGAAAAATCGGCACAGAGCCCGTTCCGGCGCGCGACGGTACGCACGACGGTCTGAAAGGTCATCACGTTGTCGGCGGCGGAGAGGGCGTCGGTATAGCGGAAGTCGATCTCGTTCTGTCCGGGACCCTCCTCGTGGTGCGAACTTTCGGGGCGGATGCCCATCTGTTCGAGCGTCAGGCAGATCTCGCGCCGCACGTTCTCGCCCTTGTCCTCCGGGGCGATATCCATATAACCCGCCCGGTCGTAGGGGATCTTCGTCGGTTCGTTCTTCTCGTCGAGTTCAAAGAGGTAGAACTCCTGCTCCGCCCCGAAATAGAAGGCGTAGCCCGCCGCCTTCGCGTCCTCGACCGCCCGCTTGAGCAAAGTCCGTGTGTCGCAGGCGAAGGGCGTGCCGTCGGGATAGGTGATCGAGCAGAACATCCGCACGACCTTTCCGTGTTCGGGTCGCCACGGAAGCCAGGTCAGCGTGGCGGGATCGGGATGCAGAAA
>CACZAZ010000124.1 GCA_902779285.1 uncultured Ruminococcus sp. | reverse complement strand
AGGGCTCCCCCCCTTCCTGCAAAAACAGCGTTCCTTTACACTATTTCATTATACCATTTTTCGCTTTTCCGTTCAATGCGCGAAATTATCCGGTTATTGCTTTCGATTGCTCTCCGAGAGGGGTGCGTCCGTGCGTCAATTTACGCGGGTAACGGTGACCGTTGAGACCGCGCCGTCTTCACCCGGGACGATATTCACCAAAACGTACTTCTGGTTGGTATCGGGGTCGGTCCTGACGGTCGCATTGACGGTCTTTCCGTTCAGTTCGTAGGAGACCGAGTTCCACGCCGCGGGGACGCGCGCCTTGACGGTCAGGGGATAGTTGAAGATACTCTCGTCGAGCGGTTTGCCGTCGGGGGTCTCGCGGTCGAGCTTCAAGCCGACGTGGAGCACGCCGTCCTCCATTCTGCGGTACGCGGTCGCGCTCTGCTTTTCGCGGAGGTATTTGGTCGCCTCGACGAAGGTCGCGCTCCAAAGTTCGCCGCTCTCTACGTACCCCGATGCGCGGGCAAAGAACTCCACCGCCTCGGTTTTCGGGATGGCGTAGGTATCGTCGGACGGTCCGTCGGAGAAGGTGTGCGCCAGGATGAGGAGCCAGCCCTTGTTTTTCACCGCGTCGTCGATCCAGGAGAGCCGCTGCGCCGAGGTCTGGCTGTTGAGCGTCCATTGCACCTTCAGGTTGTACCAGCCGCCCGCGTCGTCGGTGCAGCCGGGGTCGAGCGTATTCAGCCCGCTCGTGCCGTTGCGGATCGCGTAGTAGGTCTCCCGCGCCAGTTTCTTCGAGCCGCCGTCGTAGACCTTGACCGGCGAGCCGTTCTGCTCGACCACGTTGCCCGAGGCGTCGGTTTGATAACTGAAATCCCGAAGCTGCGCGTAGGGGGAGCCGAAGCAGATGATATTGCTCCCCGGGAAGAGCCGCTCGAGCAGCAGTTTGGAGTTGACGATCTCGTTCTGATAGAGCGACTGCGGTCCCTCGATCGTGTCGGGGGTGTGCGACATACTGAGGCACCCGGGCTCGAGCGTGCCGTCCGAAAAGATCTCTTTCCACTCCGCGACCCTGCCGCTGTCCAGCCGCCCCGCGATCAGCATACACGACCCGCGCAGACCGTATTTCTTGAACTGCGTGAGCATCCAGCGGGCGTTGTCGCGTTCCTTGTCGTCGGTGACGGTGAGGATGGAGATCGCCCCGTCTTTCGCCGGCGTGATCTCGGCGCCTAAGGTCCCGCCGTAGAACGCGGTATAGGTCTCGTCTTTGACCGCCGGGGCAAGTTTCTTGTCCCACCCGGCGAACTTGTTTGCGCTGTCCTCGTATTCCGTCGGATCAACGGGGCAGACGGGGACGGTCTTGCCCTCGGTTTCGACTTCGTACGAAGTGCCGTTCACGTGGAAGGTGATCGTGTAGGTCGCCGTTTCGTAGTTGTAGACCGGGGTGTAGACCACGACCTTTTTGCCCTCCATATTCTCGGCGGTCGGGGCGACCATCTCCGGGAACCAATGATCGAAATAGCCGACCATCCCCGGATTCTTGACGCAGTCGGTCTCGTAGCCCGCGGGCGGGGTCGGCGTCTCTCCCTCGTGGGTCTCCACGGTCGGGAAGGTGCCGTCCGGCATATTGAAGCGGACCCGGTAGAGCGTCAGCCCGTATTCTCCGACGCTTGCCGTATAGGTGACGTCGGAGGTCGCCGGGGCGAGCGCGGGCTCCCATCCTATGATCTTATAGAAATGCTCTGCGGTCTCCCAGCTCGTCTCCCCCGTGTACGCGGGGGTCTCGCCCGCCGGGACGGTCGCTTTCGTTTCGACCCCGTTGACCGAGAAGGTAACGGTGTACTCCGACGGCTCTGCCGTGGTTTCCGTCGCGTCCTTCCCTCCGCAAGAGGTGAGGAGGAGCAGGACGGGCAGAAGAAGCGCGGCGCAGGCAAAGAGAAAAATGCGGGATGCTTTCAAGGCGAACTCCTTTCCTTTGCGGAACGGACGGAAAAGGGGAAGCCGGGCGGCTCCCCCTTGCGTTTATCAGTCTGCGGAACGGATCGCGGTCGTAACGACGACGCCGTCCTCGCCCGGGGTCAGGTTCACTTTCACGTATCTCGCCCCGTCGCGGGTATAGGCCCGCACGGTTTGTGCGCCCTCGTCGTTCTCGTAGGAAACGGAGACCCAGTTCGCGGGAACGCGCACCTCGACGGTCAGGGGATAGTTGAAGACGGTCGCGGCGAGGTACTTGCCGTCCCCTGCCGTGCGGTCGATCTTCATATCGACGAAGACCGTGCCGTCCTCGTAGCGCTCGGAGACCGTGGTGTTCTGCCGCTCGCGGATGTACTTGGTCGCGTCGCCGAAGGTCGCGCACCAGAGTTTGCCTGACTTGACGTAATTCCCGGCGTAGGCGAAGAACTGATCGGCAAGCGACTGCTTGATATCCCCGCCGCCGACCGAGATCCCGTGGCACATCACGATCAGCCAGTTGCCGTCCCGGACCGTCTCGTCGAGCCACTTCTTGCCCTGTACCAGCTTGTCGTCGCCCTCGTGATCCTTGAACGCCCGGATACTCAGATTGTACCATCCGCCGGGTTCGCGGCCGAGCGTGGGATCGAGCGACTGCACGTCGCGGTTGCCCTTGCGGATCGCGTAGTAAGTCGCCTCCGCGACCTTGGTCGCGCCGCCGTCCTCAACGAGGTAATAGTTTCCGCTC
>CACZAZ010000123.1 GCA_902779285.1 uncultured Ruminococcus sp. | reverse complement strand
GGCTTTTCTTTCTTCGCTTGCGAAGGAATATCGGCTTCTGATGGTCGGGGCGGGCGACTGCGGGCGCATCTCCAGTCAGATGGGTTATTTCCCGATCGAGATCCTCGGCAATTACGGGATGCAGTACGCGCGTGTCGACGAAACGGGGAAACTCGTTATGCTCCGGGAGGAGACCGTCTACTGCGACAGAGAGAAGGTCGCGAAAACGGTCGAACTTTTGCGGGAGCGGTTCGGATTCCGCTCTTTCCGCGGCGATCCGGTCCTCTTTTTCCCGTCCGGGTGCGCGTGTTTCCCGGTACTCGGGACGGAGGCGACGCTCGAAGAAAAGCTGGCGTTCGACCCCGACCGGTCGGTCAGACGCGCATTGCTCCCCGAGGTCCGCGCCGCCTTTCCGGAATTCGAGGTGTTCGTCGGTGGCGCGTCGTCCTTCGACCTCTCGCCCCGCCCCTACAACAAGTATTACGCGCTCGTCCGCTTCTGCTGCGAGAACGGGATCTCCTTTGACGACGTGACCTACGTCGGGGACGATCCGGGAGAGGGCGGGAACGACGAACCGGTCTTTCGGGCGGGGGTACCGTTCGTTTTGATCGACGATTACAGAAAACTGCCCGAAACGCTCGCGTTCCTGCTCCCCGCGTCGGAGGGGGCGAATAATACATAATTCTGCAAGGGAGATACACAGATGGCAAACGGATACGATCAGAACAATTCGCAGGACAACTGGGACGACCAACCGAAATACGACGGCAATAACACCACCGGCAACTACAAACAGTATACCGCCCCCGGCGCCGGGTCCGGCGGTCCGGGCTTCCAGCCGCCGCGTCAGGATACGGACGGGGCGACGTCCAGAACGCTCGGGATCGTCGGGATCTTCGTGACGCTCTGCCTGTGCCAGATCGCGGGTATCGTGATCGGGATCATCGGGTACGGCAAGGCGAAACGCTCTGCGCAGACGCTCGGTTACGAGACCTCCGACGCCGCGACGGGCAGAGTGCTCGGGATCGTCAATATCGTTCTCGGCATCCTGTCCATTATCGGTACGGTCGTATCTCTCGTTTTTACGGGCGTGCTCAGCGCGCTGATCGCCGGAGAGAGCCTCGACACGATCACGACGGCGGGGCTTACCGTCTTTAACCTTTAAAATCAAACGCCGCCGGCGCAAGCGCCGGCGTTTTTTTATGGGTTATGGATAAAGTCCCCCGCCGGGTCGACGCCGAAAAAGAGCAGTAGAACGTTCCGCAAAACGAAGAAGGCGGCGAAAAGCGAGATCAGGGCGATCGTCCATTTGCGCGGGAGCCGGAACGAGAATACGCCGCCGCGCGCGAAAACGACGAGCGCGCGGACGTAGTAAAAGAGAAGGACCGGGAGCGAAAGAAGGACGGCGGGATTGGAGCGGAACGCAGTCGGAAGATCGAAACGGAGAAGCGAGAGGATCGCGCGCGAGCCGCCGCAGAGAGGACAGTAGATCCGGAGAAGGTCGTGCAGGGGACAGGTCACGACGAAAAGACCCTCCGCCCGCAGTCGGGAGAACAGGAGGAAACAGCCGATCCAGATCCCCGCGAGACCGAGGGCGATCAGGTGAAACGTCCAAAACGAACGGCGTCGGCTCATCTGCGTCGACCCTCTCTTCTCAAAAAAAGTGAAAAATAAGATTTCCTATTGAAAAACGGCGCAAAATATTGTATACTAAAAACAGTATAGCATTTTCCGCGGCGGAAATCAAGACGCCCGGAACGAAAGGAGGGGACGACCCGTGGGCAGTTTCGTGATGAGACGCGTGAAGGACGGATTCGTTTTTCAACTCTACGCCCCCAATCGGCTGATCCTCTCGACCTCCCCGGTCTATATCACCGAGGACGCGTGCAAGAAGGGCATCCTGACCGTGATGGAGCAGGGAAAGAACGCGGGGGAAGCCGATCTGACCGAAACGGGAAAACCGCTTCCCAAAGCGCCGCGCTACGAGATCATGCGCGACGCGGCGGGGGCGTACCGTTTCCGTCTCCGCGCGAAAAAGGGCGACGTCATCCTGACCTCGTCCGCGTATTCCGATCCCAACCTCGCGGCGCTCGGGATCGGGATCGTGCGCAACAACGTCGAGGACGCGCGCACCTACGTCTGGCGGAACGGGGAAGTGGTTTTGATGAACCTGCTTCGCCGTGAGAAGAAGACCAAGAAAAAAACCGGGCGCACCCCCGACGTCGCCGAACTGACCATCTACACCGACCGCCCCCTGATGACCGAGGCGGACAAAGAAAACGGCGGCAATATCGCCACCCCCGGGGAACCCGGAGAGGGGACAGCCGCCGTGATCGAAGATACCGATCCGATCACCGAACTTTTCGGGAAGTGATCACGCCGTTTGCTCCGACCGTTCGGAGAGCACGCGGTCGAGTTCGGTACTGATGCGCGATTTGACGAGATCGCAGAGTTCCGCGCGGGAGAGGTTTTCGTACTCGGAATACGGGATCGCCGGAAGATACCGGATCTCGGTCACGACCTTGCCGCGGATCTTGTTTGTGTTCATCGATTTCCACGAATCGACGAGGACCACCGGAACGATCGGGCATTTCGCGATCTGGGCGCTGTAAAAGCAGCCGTCGTGGAACTCCTGGAGGGTGTTTTTGTTTTTGCCCCATTTCCCTTCGGGGAAAACGATAAAGGAGCGGCCTTTGTCGCGTACTTCCTCCGCCAACTGACGAAGGCACTTGACCTGCTGACGCGGGCGTTTCTGGTCGATCCGGATCCCGTCGAGCAGCGCGACCGCCTCGTTTGTCGAAAAAACACGGGAACTGCCGATCTCGATCAGGACCGAACACGGCTCCTTATGATAGGAGAGCAGCCCGATCGCATCGTATTTTC
>CACZAZ010000122.1 GCA_902779285.1 uncultured Ruminococcus sp. | reverse complement strand
GTAAATTGCTGAGATAATTTCGGGCAGAGCGTACTTTGGATAGTTTTTCGGGATCAGGTACGCCGCGGCGTGTCCGTGCAGGATCGCGGGTGATCTGAGGGCGGTGTCGAGCTCGGGATCGCCGTTTTCCCGACAGATCGCGATCTGTTCTTCGATCGGCAGTTCCTTTGCCAGATCGTGCAGCAGCGCGGCTGCGCGGAGTTCCGTGATCTTCTCCGGGAGATAGATCAGAGCAAGTCGTTCGATCTCCTGTTCGACCCCCTTCGTGTGCAGGAATCTTTTTTCGGAGAGCCGCGCTGCGACCGAATCCGAAAGATCCCGAAGGTCTTGTTCGTTATACGTCATATAGTTTCTCTTTTTCGATATACTGCAAAACGCCGTCGTCGATCCACTCCGAAACGTCCTCTCCCGCCGCGATCTTTTCGCGCAGGAAGGTGGACGAGACCTCGCAGATCACGTTCTTTAAGAAGACGACGTTTCCATTGTAAACCGAGAGCAGTTCTTCCCTTTTTTTCTCGATCGCCTCGGTCGTTTCGGGATCGAAGGAACGGGATGCGACGACCACGGTCGCAAGACGGAGGATCTCGTCGGGACGGCGCCAGGTATCAAGGGTCAGGAACATATCCGTCCCCATCATCAAAAAGAGTTGGTTTTCGGGGGACGAAAGCGCGGTCAGCGTTTCGTAGGTGTAACTCGTGCCGCCGCGGTCGATTTCGATCGGGGTAACCTCGCAGCCGGGTATCTTTGCAAAGGCGATCCGGCACATGGCGAGCCGATGTCGCGCCGGCAGAAGATCCAGACCCTCTTTGTTCGGAGGAACGGCAGCCGGAACGATCAGAAGCCTATCGAGCGCCATACTTTCCCGGAAATCATTCGCGGCGTTGAAATGTCCGTTGTGCGGGGGCGAAAACGTCCCGCCGAATATCCCGACTCTCATTTCGGCAAAACGATCAGGTCGGGGGCGTTCTCTCTCTTTTTGGTCTTGGACTGTCGGTACAGAACGAACTTTGATCCGATCACCGAAACGACGTCGGCGGAGCAGCCCTCGGCAACGATGACCGCCGCCTCGCGGACCGAGTGCGGACAGGATTCGAGAACGTGGACCTTGATCAACTCTCTTGCCTCGAGCGCGTTTGCGATCTGGCGGATCTGTTCCTCGTCCCCGGCGCCGTTCTTCCCGATCTGAAAAATCGGCTCGATGGGATTGGCAAGTCCGCGCAGGTACGCTCTCTGTTTGCTTGTGATCATTTGATGTTCCTTTCGTTTTGGGTTTGCATACGGCGGATCAGTTCGGAGGCGGCGAGCCGGACGGCTCTTCCCCTGTGGCTGACGCCGTTCTTTTCCTCGGGGGTCGCACGCCCGAAGGACTTTTGCAGATCCAGCGACCAGAACAGCGGATCGTAGCCGAATCCGCCCGCGCCGTCATAAGAATCGAGGATCAGTCCCTCGGTGGTCCCGCGAACGGTAAAAGTTTCGCCGTCCGGCAGAACGCAGGCGATCGCGACCGCGTACCTTGCCGTCCGCTTCTCTTTCGGTACGCCCTGCAGTTTTCGGAGCAGGAGTTCGTTGTTCGCCTTATCGTCGCCGTGACTTCCGGCAAAGCGCGCGGAATAGATCCCGGGCGCGCCGCCGAGCGCGTCGACCTCGATCCCGGAGTCGTCCGCCAGCGTGATCAATCCCGACGCGGCGCCGGCTCTTGCCTTGATCATGGCGTTTTCTTCAAAAGTGGACCCGTTTTCCTCAACGTCGTCTATGATCCCGGCGTCGTCGAGCGTCAGCAGTTCGATCTCTCCGAGTTGATCGCGGTATTCGGAGAGGATCGCCGCGACCTCGCGGGCTTTGTTCTTGTTGCGCGTGGCGAGCAGGATCTTCATTCGTCGATCCCTCCGCCGAAGAGCGCCTCCGCGAATTCGTCGGCGTTAAAGGGTTTCATATCGTTGATCCCTTCCCCGACCCCGACGAACTTGACCGGGATATCGAGTTCTCGGCGGATGGAAAGGATGACACCGCCCTTCGCCGTTCCGTCGAGTTTGGTGAGGATCAGACCCGTGATCTGCGCCGCCTCCTTGAACTCGCGCGCCTGGATGACGGCGTTCTGTCCCGTCGTGGCGTCGAGGACCAGAAGATTCTCGCGGTCCGCGTCGGGCAGTTCGCGGGCGATCACGCGGTTGATCTTTGCAAGTTCGTCCATCAGATTCTTCTTGTTGTGCAGACGTCCGGCGGTATCGACGATCAAAACGTCCGCGCCTCTGGATCTCGCTGCCTGGATGGCGTCGTACACGACCGCAGCCGGATCGGCGCCGGCGCCCTGCCGGATCAGGTCGACCCCTGCGCGTTCGCACCAGACCGCGAGCTGTTCGGCGGCGGCGGCGCGGAAAGTATCGGCGGCGGCGACGATGACCTTTTTCTTTTGGCTTTTCAGTTCCGCCGCCATCTTGCCGATGGAGGTCGTTTTGCCGACGCCGTTGACCCCGATAACGAGGATGACCGACGGCTTGGTCGAAAGATGGAGCCCGTCTCCCTCACCGATCATCCCGCGAAGTTCGGCGTAGAGGATCTTTTTGATCTCATCGGGCTCCTTGATCTTCTCTTCCTTGACTTTTTCGCGAAGGTCGTCGAGCAATTCCTCGGTGGTCTCTACCCCGACGTCGCTCGTGATGAGCAGTTCTTCAAGTTCGTCGAACAGATCCTCGTCGACCCGACGGAACCGTTTGAACAGATCCTCGATCCCGCCGAAGAGCGCCTTTTTGGTTTTGGAAAGCCCCGCTTTCAGTTTCTCAAAGAACCCCATCGAATAACTCCTTCTGTTTGCTTTCGATCTCCGCGACGTCGAGCGGAATGACCTTCGACACGCCGCGGTCGGGCATCGTGACCCCGTAGAGGTCTGCTTCTTCCATTGTACCGCGGCGATGCGTGATCAGAATGAACTGCGTGTCCGGAAACGATTGTTTGATGTAATCCCCGAGGCGGTAGACGTTGACCTCGTCGAGCGCCGCCTCGATCTCGTCGAGGATGCTGAACGGGGTCGGATTGACCTTGAAGATCGAGAACAGCAAAGCGATCGCGACGAAGGTCTGCTCGCCGCCCGAAAGCAGCGCCATATTCTTGATGATCTTGCCGGGAGGCGCCGCCTTGATCTCGATACCCGAGTTCAGCACGTCCTCCGGGTCGGTGAGCGAGATCTCCGCCGTACCGCCTCCGAACAGGTCGCGGAACACGACGCCGAAGTTCTCGTTGATCTTGTTGAACACCTCGAGGAAGGTGCGCTTCATTTCGGTTTCAAGCCGCGAGATGACGTTCAGGATCTCTTTATAGGAGGTCTCGAGATCGTCGAGCTGCGCCTTGTTCGATTCGTATTCCCGTTTGACCTCGTCGTATTCCTCGACGGCGCCCGGATTGACGGGACCGATGCTCTTCAGCATACCGCGAAGCGAAGTCAGCCGTGCGGCGAGTTCCGGACGGTTTTCCTTGGTTACGGGCGGATAGTTGAGCGCGACCGCGTCTTCGTAGGAGATCTCGTATTCCTGCCAGAGCCGGGATCCGAGCCGTTCCTGCTCCGCCGCCAGCTCGTCGCGTTTGCTCCCGTCGGTCACGTTCGCGCGGTAACAGAGTTCCTTTTCGTTGTTCTTGTTCTTGATCTTGATACGCAGATCGTTGATCCGCTGCTCGTAGGCGTCGATATCCGAATCGACCCCCTTGCGGCTGGAGATCACCTTCAACTGCTCCTCTTCGACCTCGTCGCGCTGCGCCCGGTTTTCATCGGCTTCATGCTTGAGCTCGTTGATCCGGTTTTCGTAGCCTTCGATCAGGGCGAGCTGCGCCTCGATATCCGAGTCGGCGGACTTGTCGCGTTCTGAGAGCGAGCGGAGCATCTGATCGACCGACTCGATATCCTTCGCCGTTTCTGCGATCGAAAGATTCAAACGGTTGATCTCCTCGGTCAGATCGTTTTTCTTGTCGTCGACGGCGTTGCGTTCGATATGGTACGCGTTGCGCTCGCGGGTGAGCCGTTCGGCTTTCTCTTCGGCTTCGGTCAGATTCTCCTGCAGATTCCTGCGCTCCTTGCCGCTCTCCTCGCGCGACGTACGGAGGGTATCGAGGTCGGAACGAAGTCTTTCGAGCAGACGGCCGTTCGCCTCCAGATTCGCATTGGCGCGGTCGAGATCTGCGAACTGCGTGCGGGACATGGTGAGCAGCAGTTCCTTGTTCTGCTCGTGATCCTTCAGTTCCTGGCGCTTCGCCGTAAGGTCGGTCTCGATATCGGCAAGTTCTTCTTCGAGTTTGCGGAGTCGTTCGGCTTCTTCAC
>CACZAZ010000121.1 GCA_902779285.1 uncultured Ruminococcus sp. | reverse complement strand
GGCGGCGATCGCGGGGTCTGTACTCATATAGACGCGGAAGGTGCCGCGGGTGAAATGCCACGCCATCCGCGAATCGATCACAAGATCGCGCGGATCGTCGGACAGGGCGCGAAGACCGTCGTCGATCAGACGGTCGACCTCGGGATTGCCCTCGATCGAGCGGTTGAACTCGTCGATAGACATCCCGCGCTCGGCGGCGAGATCGCGCATGATCTTTCCCGTCGTGTATCGCTCGGCTCCGGTCGCCGCGATCAGCAGGTCGGTCACCGTGCTTTTCCCGCTTCCGAGATCTCCCGCCAGCGAAATCTTCATACCCATCACCTCTTCCGGTCTGTTACGCTTTGAATCAAATTATTATACAATGCCGGACGGGGGCTTGTCAACCGCTCCCACCGAAAAAACCCCTCATTTCAAACAAAAACAAAAAAACGCTCCCCAAACGGGGAGCGTTTTTTGAATGGGTATGGGGTAGAAGATCAATCTTCCTCTTCTTCGGATTCGTCCTCACGAGCCGACTCGGCAGCCGCGATCTGCGCCTGCATAGCGGTCGAGGGAGCGACCTCGACGGAGGATTTGACGTCGGCGGAAACGGAGAGCTCGACCTGGACGACCTCGCCCTCTTCCTGCATATCCTCCGGGAGCTTGGTGGTGTCGACCGACGCGGTCAGTTCGATCGAGGTCGGGTTGAGTTTCTTGTCGCAGGTCACGGTCACGCTGAACTTGATCGCGTCCTTCACCCCGTTGACCGCTGCGATCGCGGGCTCGACCTCTTTGGAGATGTCGAAGGGGATCGGCTCGCCGGTGGTCTCGTCTTTATCGGTACCGAAGAAAGCGCCGAACGATTCGTTCACTTTCCCGGTCAGGAGCCCCTGAAGCATCCCGGAAATGTACGCCCAGGTAGGAGCGCCCGACTCTTCTTCGTCGTCGTCTTCGTCTTCACCTTCGGTATCGGTTTCGCCCGTCGCTACCGGCGCTTCCGGTCCGGCGGCGTTCATCGGTTCGACTTCGCCTTCGCCGGTCTCTTCTTCGCCGTTATCGAACATCGAGTCGAAGATCGATTCGAAGATCGAGCCGATCATATCCGAGATCATGTTGAAGACGAACTCGATCCCGTCGTCAAGGGTCATATCGCCCAGGACGTTGACGAGAAACGCCTTCAGCTGTTCGCCGGTCGCGTCCTCGCCCATCACGGTCTTCGCGACGAAGTCGTAAGTAGCCTCCACGTTCAGACCGAGGTCCGCGAGCGCCGCCTCGACCTTCGGAATCAGGGTGACGAGTTTGTCGCTCCCCTGGATCGCGCCGAGCTCGGCAAGCAGTTTCTCGGAGACGCCTTCGCCGCAGAGCGCGTCGATGAGTTCCGCCACGGTCATATCGCCCGAATCCTTCAGGATCGCGAGCTTGGCGAGCGCGAGATCGAAGATCGCGTCGGAGGACACGGTCACGGTGTAGGTCTTGCCGTTGGTCTTGATTGAAATGACGTCCTTGGTCGCGGAGCTGATATTCGCGGCGACCTTGTTAAGATCGATCAGAGCGAGAACCTGGTTCAGGATCGCGACGACGCCGTCGTCCGCCGCAACGGTGAACGGAAGTTCCGCCGCCTCGTCTTCGAGGAAGTGAACTTCCCCGTCCGCGACGTCGTTCTCGTCGAGGGCGAGCGTACCGACCAGTTTGCCGTCAAAGTAGATCTCGAACTTGCCGGAGTCTTTGCCCGCGGTCCCCTCCGCTACGGCGTCGAATTTGCCGTTGTTGTACTTGAGCGTGAGCTTGAGATCGATATTCTCGGTCTTCGGGGCTCCGGTCTCGTCCTTTTCGGTCGAGGTGCCCTTCAGCGTGCCGGTGACGACGACGCCTTTGGCGAGGATCGATTCGACCCCCTGCATGAAGGAAGCGAGAGCGACCTCGCGCTCCTCCGCGTCGGCAACCTCTTTGCTCTTCTTGTTCCCGCACGCCGTCATCAGGCAAGCCGACGCGACGAGCAGAAGGCACAGAAGAAACGCAAGAATTCTGGTTTTCATTGTCATTGTCTCCTTTATGTCTCGTGGTTTTTTTACCGATCTTCCGATCGGCTTTATACATTATAGCACCGATCGTGCATAATGTCAAGTTTTTTTGATCCCGGACGACCGTTTCAGAGCGGTTTTTTCAGGATCCGCGCATAGGATCTGGGGTACTCCGGAGGGGTGTTTTTCACCTTCGCGATCTTCACCGCGGCGTGGGTCAGCGTCTCCGAATCGTCCCGGAGCGTGCGCGAAAACACGCCCTCGAGCCGACCGCCGAGCTGCGGGATCGCCCTCGCCGCCTCGACGGCTTCACGCTCCGCCGCGGGTCCCTTCATCGCAAGGAACGTCCCCCCGACCGAAACGAACGGCAGGCAGAGTTCCGAAAGGACCGGAAGCCGCGCGACCGCGCGGGCGGTCACGACGTCGAATGATTCGCGCAGTTCCCCGCCGCGGGCGGCGAGGATCTCCGCTCTTCCCGTGAGGGTCGCGAGGTTTTGAAGCCCGATCAGATCCGCCGTCTCGCGGACGAACTTCACCTTCTTTTCGGTCGCGTCAAGAGACGTGACCGAGAGCGACGGGCAGAGGATCGCCAGCACCAGCGACGGGAATCCCGCGCCGCATCCGACGTCCAGCGTCTTTCCGCCGTCGGGCAGGTGCGGGATCAGCGCCGCGCAGTCGGCAAAGTGGCGGAGGATCATTTCTTCCGGGGTCGTCAGGGCGGTCAGGTTGAACTTTTCGTTTTCCTCCGCGAGCCGGAGGGCGAAGGAGGTCAGCCGATCGACCTTTTCGTCCGACAGAAGACCGTCCAACCCGTTCTCTCCGAAGACGCGGAGCAATCCGCTCCGGAACGCGGCGGCGTCGAAGATCACTTCCGGCTTCTCCTTCCCGCGATCGCGAGCAGACGGATGAATACGTTGATGATGTCAA
>CACZAZ010000120.1 GCA_902779285.1 uncultured Ruminococcus sp. | reverse complement strand
TTTCGGGATCGGCTCGGCGTCGCGTCGATGAAAGAGGTGCATCCGGCGGCGGTCCGCTATCTGCACGCCGCGACCGAGAAGGTCAAACTCGACGCGCCGGCGTCCCCGGATGAAGTGAAGGAAAAATACGAGAAGATCATCACGCGGAGCGGCTGCGCTCTCAACGACGACGCCGTGCTCGACGCGCTGGACCGGAGCGCCGATCACCGCTTTACGCCCGAACGCAAAACGGGGAGCAAGCAGCTTCTTACCGACGCGGACTTTGCCGAACTGCAGAACAAGATCGAAAACAACCTCCGCGCCGACGTCGGCAAAATGCGGAACGGCTCGCTTCGCGCCACGCCCGGGAAGAGCTGCGAATACTGCAAGATGGCGCCGATCTGCCGCAGAGACAACGGAAAACTGCCCGAAACGCAGAGCGACGTCTGACCGATTTTTCGGCGCGGGGCTTGCAAACCGCTTTTCCCTGTGCTATAATACTGACTCGTGCGGCCGCCTTTTTTCGTCTTTTACCGACGGAGGGGCGGCGACCGCAGAGAAAAGGAAACGAATATGGACTACATATCACTTGACCTGGAATGGAACCAGGCGTATCCCGAACAACTCGAGGCGGTGCAGAAACGTCTCGGAACGCGTCTGCGCGGAGAGGTCATCCAGATCGGCGCCGTGAAACTCGACGCCGAAATGAAGATCGTCGGGAGTTACAGCGTGATCGTCCGTCCGCGCTATTTCCGGAAGATCAATCGGCACGTGGAACGCCTGACCGGGATCACGCAGGATATGATCGATCTCGGTCTCCCGCTCCCCGAGGCGTCCGAGCGATTCCGCCGCTGGTGCGGGGAGGATTACGCCTTCCTCACCTGGGGACCCGACGATATCCCGATGCTCGAGGACAACTTCCGGGCGCAGGGCGTCGACGGCGGCTGGCTGCACCGGGTCTACGACCTGCAGAAGATCTATAACCGCCAGACCGACGGCAGCCGCAAGCAGCGTTCGCTCGAATTCGTGATGGAACAGTTCGGGATCCCCCAGAATCTCCCGGCGCACGACGCTCTGAACGACGCCTATTTCACGGCGCTGGTCGCACAGAAACTCAACGTGCCGAAGGGGGTCGCGGAATACGACCGGACGAGCGATCTCTCCGACGGGGTGCTGCTCTCCGACGTGACGGGCGACGCCGACGTCGGGGACGCGGGATTCCGCACGGCGTACGAGGCGGTCCACGCTCCCGCGGTCGCGGAGCCGGTCTGTCCCCTCTGCGGAGCCGAACTCGACTGCCCCGAACGAACGGTGCATATGAAAGGGCAGAAATACCTGAAGATCATGGTCTGTCCGACCCACGGAAAACTGCTGCTCGATCTTCGCCTTGTGCGCAATCTGAACGAGACATTCCGGGTCCGCCGCACCCTCCGCGTCCTCGACGGGGAGACCGAAGAGAAGATCCGCGCGCGGCTCGCGGAGGAGGCGGCGAACGGAAGACCCCGCCGCCGCAGAAGAAGACCCCGCGGAGAACGCCGCGAGGAGACCGCCGTTCCGCAGGAAACGGGAGGCGCGAACGAATAAAAAAACCGAGGGACCCCGATCGGGGGATACCGCCGCGGCTGAAACGCCGCGGCGTTCCTTTTTTCGGGGGAGCGCCGGGGGATCCTTTCGCGCACCCGCATTTTCTTGAATAATTCGGGCGAAACTCTTTACAAAATAAAAATAATATGCTATAATGCGATTTAGCGGAGTATGCCCGCTTTGGGCTTTCCCGAAGGGATTTCGGTCTCCAATCCTGATAAGTGAGGTCAACCGAATGAAGTGTCCTGTCTGCGGCGCACCCGACAGCCGCGTTCTCGACAGCCGTCCCGTTGAGGACGGCGCGAGCATCCGTCGCCGCCGTGAGTGCGTTTCCTGCGGTAAGCGGTTCACCACCTACGAGATGGTCGAGACCGTGCCCATCACCGTCATCAAAAAGGACGGGCGGCGCGAGCCCTTCGACCGCCACAAACTGAAACTCGGTCTGCAGTACGCCTGTATGAAGCGGAACGTGGACGTCGAGAAGATCGTTTCGGATATCGAACTCGAACTCGCCAACTCCATGGCGACCGAGATCGAGAGCCGGAAGATCGGGGATCTCGCGCTGACGCATCTGCGCGACGTCGACGAGGTCGCCTACGTCCGGTTCGCGTCGGTCTACCGCGAGTTCCGCGACGTCGACACCTTCCTCTCGGAATTGCGCGTTCTTCGCCGCGGAAGAGGAAAGGACAGTAACCCGACATGATGAAGAGTATGACCGGATTCGGCAGGGCGTCGTCCGCGTCGGATACGCGAGACTACACCGTCGAGATCCGCTCGGTGAACGGACGGTATTTCGACTGTTCCGTCCGTCTCCCCCGCGATCTTTTCCCGCTGGAGGAGCGCGTGCGGAGTTATATCCGCGACAAGTCCCAGTCGAGAGGGAAGATCGACGTGACCGTTTCGTTTTCCCGCCGCGCCGGGGCGTCGAACGGACGGGCGATCGACTCGGATTTCGTTTCCGGGTATCTCGCCTCCCTTTACCGTCTCCGCGACGAGTTCGGGCTGCCCGACGATATCACGGTGACCAAAGTCGCGCAGGAACCCGGCGTGTTTTTATCGAGCGAGGGCGAGACCGATCCCGACGCCGAATGGAACGCCGTCCTGCCCGCGCTTACCGAGGCGTGCCGCGTGCATTCCGCGATGCGGGAGAGCGAGGGAAAGAAGATAGACGCCGACCTGCGGGAGAAACTTTCGTTCGTTTCGGGCTGCGTCGACGAGATCGCCTCCCGTTCCGACGAGAACGTCCGTTCCTTCCGGGAAAGGTTTGAAAACCGGCTGCGCCAGATCCTCTCGGACGACAGGATCACCCCCGACGAGAACCGGATCCTGACCGAGTGCGCGATCTACGCCGACCGCGTGGCGATCGACGAGGAGATCGTCCGGCTCCGCTCCCTTATCTCC
>CACZAZ010000119.1 GCA_902779285.1 uncultured Ruminococcus sp. | reverse complement strand
AGCGGTAGAAGTCGCTTTCGTACACCAGCTTGAGCTCCTCCGCCCCGTCCGCCGCGGTTCTGCCTCCGTTGCATCGGTAGACGACGCGCTTCTCCCCCGGGGAAGAGGAGGGTCTTACCTTCACCGAATCGGTCTTCGGCGGCTCGGTCCCGAAGCAGTACTTCCCGGCGGTCGAAAAGGGACTGCAGGAATGTATGGAACACGGCGTTCTCGCCGGGTATCCGATGGTCAATCTCGCGGCGGAACTCTACGACGGCTCCTACCACGAAGTCGACTCCAACGAGATCTCCTTCAAACTCGCCGCGCGGCTTGCGTATAACGCCGGTCTGCCGCTCGCCAAACCCGTCCTGCTCGAGCCGATCGGGACGCTCCGCGTCGTGGTCCCCTCCGACTACGTCGGCGACGTCTACGGCGATCTTCCGAAGCGCCGCGGACGCATTATGGGAACCGAAACCGCCGAGAAGAACGGCTATACCGTCGTTCTCGCGGAGGTGCCGAAGGCGGAGATGGCGGACTACGTGATCTCGCTCCGCGCCATGACGCAGGGCAGAGGACGCTTCGATTACGAGGTCGTCCGCTACGAAGAGGTACCGGGACCCATCGCGCAGAAGATCATCGAAGAGGCGAAGAAGAACGCCGAATAATCCCGTGCATACGTCAGGGGACTGCCGCGCAGGAACGGGGAGAACCGCCTATACGGTTTTCCTCCGTTCCCCGCGTCGGTCCCCCGCGCCTGTATAGACATCTTTGAAAAGGATCCGTTATGAGTAAAAAGAAAAAGACTCCGGCGGAAGAGATCTCCGAGACCGAAGAATCGTCCGGGGTCGGACCGGAAGCGAACAAACCGGAAAAGAAGAAAAAACGGCGGCGGCGTTTCGGGGACCGCTACGAGGGAAGACGGCTGCGCACGCTCGCGCCGATGCAGTACGTCATCCCCTACATCATGAAGGTCCGCGCCGACTCGCAGAACCACTTTGAGGACCGGATCGATATGGATATCCTCGACGCCTACTGCGCGAAGAAGCAGGCGGAGGGGCTGACCGGATTCGGCGCTCTGCACGCGATCCTCGCCGCCTACGTCCGCACGATCGCGGAGCGGCCGGGGATCAACCGTTTCGTCGCGGGGCAGCACGTCTACGCGCGAAAGAATATCGTCGCGAATATGACCATCAAGAAGAAAATGGGGCTGGACTGCCCGGACACGGTGATCAAGGTGATCTTCGATCCCGCCGACACCCCGGACGACGTCTACCGCAAGTTCAAAGAGGTCTCGGATAAGGCGACGGCGGACGACACCGATTTCGACAACACGGCGG
Source organism: uncultured Ruminococcus sp. (assembly GCA_902779285.1). GTDB lineage: Bacteria > Bacillota > Clostridia > Oscillospirales > CAG-272 > UBA1740. The sequence continues at coordinate 1,757 of CACZAZ010000119.1, read as the reverse complement.
GCTTTCTCCGCCACGTCCCGGGGCTGATCCTGCGCGGGGTGATCGGCTTTCTCCGTTTCCTCGACTATTTCGGGATCCTGCCGCGGGGACTGATCAAGGTCAGCCCGTTCCACGGCTCGCTCGTCATTACCAGTATGGGGTCGCTCGGGATCAACGCGATCTACCACCATCTCTACGATTTCGGCAACGTCCCCCTCTTTTTCTCCTACGGGAAGAAATATACGGAAAACCAACTGCAGCAGGACGGCACGGTCCGCGCGCGGCGGTTCGTCGATCTTCGCGTCGTGACCGACGAGCGGATCTGCGACGGGTATTACTACGCTTCGTCGTTTAAGATCATGCAGCGTTACCTTTCGCATCCCGATCTGCTCGATTCGCCCCCCGAAACGGTCAAAGAGGATATCGACTGACCTCCGAAAACCCGAAAAGCACTTGACAAAGGAAAACTGCCGAATTATAATATACTTGTGTAGTGTTTTCACCCGGCGTCTGCCCGGGAATCCATAAGAAAGCGGTCGGTGAGATGAGAAAAGTTTTCACGTTTCTTCTGATCCTGTTTCCGTTCCTGAATCAGTTCGGGCTGCCGGTACGCGTGCCGGTTCTGACCTCTCATTTCTCGATCGGATATCTCGTCCTGCTCCCGTTTGCCCTTATCTGGCTCCTCCTCAAGATCCCGACCGAGGGGATCTTCCGCTTCAAGACCTACGGTTTCTCCGGCTATATCCTGTTCCTTCTCGTGACGGGTTTCTCGGCGGTCATGATGCGGGGAAGAGATTTCTACGCGGGCAACGGCAAACTGCTCGATCTCGGGATCTTCATTCTGTTCTGGCTGATCGTTCTGTACGCCTCCCGCGACGTCTTCAACGTGAAGTTCGGGATGACGTGCTATTCCGCCCTCGCCGTGATCTTCTCGGCGTATTTCATCCTGCAGTTCGCCGTATACGCGGTCAAGGGGATCTGCCTCCCGACGATCTTCCGCGAATCCTACGTTTTCGGCGGCTCCTACGTCGACGCCTTCCGCGAGACCGGCGTGCCCACGTCGCTCTTCACGACGACCGACGGCTACGCTCTCTACTGTCTGCCCGCCGTCGCGTATCTGCTCCTTTGGGACCGCGTCGGCTTCAAGGGACCGGAATTCATCTCCGCCGTCGTCGTTTCGGCGGGTCTTGTCCTCACCAAGAACGTGCCGATCATCGTCGCGCTCGGGGTGATCTGGGGGCTCTACGTCCTGTTCATTCTGGTCTATTTCATCATTCATCCTTACGACGGGATGTACCGCTTCACGCATCAGAAACCCTCGCGGGTCGTTCTCCAGATCGTTTTTCCCATCGTCGCCCTTGCCGGCGGCGCGGCGGTCCTGTTCACGGGCGGCCGCTTCTCCAAACTGATCTCCGGCATCCTCGGGATGATCCGCGATCCCGCTCTGACCTCGGGCTTCGAGGCGGCGGGTCTGGCGGGGAACCGGGGCGGGTTCATCCGGCTCTTCGGCTGCGGCGTCGGGAACGCGAAAAACTACCTCGCGTACTGCGGCGTGGATCTCCCCGAAAAAATGGGCGCGATCGGCTACGTTTTCCTGTCGGTCGGGCTCGTGGGGCTGATCGTCTACGTCGGGGCGCTCTTCTCGCTGCTCTCGACCCGGCGCGGCAAGTTCGGGTTCGGGATGGCGGCGCTCTCGCTCTTCCTCGCGGTCTTCGGAAACGCGGTTTTCCTCGACATCTCGGTATTCTGGATCCTGCTCGCGCTGGCGGCGAACGACA
>CACZAZ010000118.1 GCA_902779285.1 uncultured Ruminococcus sp. | reverse complement strand
GTTGGTCACAGGTTGCCCAGCCTCTTTCCAAGCCATGATGCCCCCTTTCAGGTTCACGCACTTGAAGCCCTCAGCCGACAGTCGTCCTGCTGCGTTGGCCGAGCGTCGCCCGCTTCTGCAATATACAGCTATTGTCTTTCCTTTGTCCAGTGTAGCCTTTGCTTTCTCCACGAAATCGCCCTTTCCCTGGTCTATATGCATGGCCCCGTCGATGTGTCCTTCCGCAAATTCCTCCGTCTTAGGTAAAACAAAAACCCGGACGGCGAACGCCGTCCGGGTTTTTTATTGGGATTTTAATGAAAACGGGATCTGTACGGGGTCTCGTCTTTTTTCTTTTCCTCTTTCGGGATCGCGCCGAACAGACGGAGCAGGAAATACCCCAGAGCGAAGCACACGGCGTACAGCACGGTGAAGATCATAACCGAGAGAAAGACCGACGAGGGACCCGAGATCTTGAGTTTTCCCGCCGCGACGAACACGACGAGGAACGCGGCGAGCAGGGTAGCGTAGTGGATCGCGATCCGGAGCGCGATATGCAGTTTTTGAAACGACAACAGCCGGTTTGCGAGAGCGACGAGCAAGGAGAACAGAAGGATCAGGAGAAACTGGCGGAAGGTGACCGCCGTCTCGTCGAACAGCGATTCGACCTCGTTCACGATCGCGGCGACGAAATAGAAGAAGACCGAGATCAGCGTGCAGACGACGCAGGTCGAAACGAGGATCTTCCGGACGAACTCTTTTACCGTCATGTGGCGCCCTTTCTTATTTTCGTTGGACTTTTTCCGCTACTATCATAGCATATCGCGGACGGGATTGCAAGCCGATTTCCCGATCCCGCGTATTTTTTTTATTATATTCACGCGAAAATCACTCTGAATTGATTGACAAACCGCGACGATAAATGTATAATAAAGTGAATGATATGAATAAGATCGGCGTAAAGCGTCCGATCGACGGGATAAGAAAGGAACTCCGCGGGTATGGCACAGGAAAGAAATATGACGAGACGCGAGGCGAGAGAGGCGATCGTATCGACCCTTTTCTCGTATGAATATACGCCCGAAAAGACGGCGGAGGAGCTGAACGCAGAGCGTATCGGCGTACTCGGCGGGAAAGAGGACGCCTATATCGCGGAGGCGATCGGGGGGGTGCTTGAAAATCTCCCCGCGATCGACTCTCTGATCGAACGGTCCGCCGTCGGATGGGCGCTCGGCCGTATCTCCCGCGTGTCGCGCGCGATCCTGCGTCTCGCGTGCTACGAGATGCTGTACCGCCCCGACGTCCCGCCGCTGGTCTCGCTCGACGAGGCGGTCGAACTCGCGAAGGAGTTTGACGACGAGAACGCCTACGCCTTCGTCAACGGCGTTCTGAACCGCGCCATGCAGTCGGAGGAGGTTGCCCGGGTGCGCGACGGGGAGAAGGGATGAACCGATCCGTTTTCGTCGGCTTCGATACCAGCAACTACACCACGTCGCTCGCCGTCGTAGACGGGGAAGACCGGGTGATCGCCAACCTGAAGCAGCCGCTCGCGGTTTCGGAGGGGGAGCACGGTCTGCGCCAGTCGGACGCGGTGTTTCAGCACGTAAAGAATCTGCCCCTGCTCGCGGAGCGCGTGTCTCCCTATCTCGAGGGGCGGAAGATCCTCGCCGTCGGGGTGTCCGAACGCCCGCGCGACCGCGACGGGTCGTATATGCCCTGTTTCCTTGCGGGGATCGCCGCCGCCTCGAACGCCGCGTCGCTTTCCGGGCTGCCGCTCTACCGTTTTTCGCACCAGTCCGGGCATCTCGCGGCGGCGATCGTATCTTCCCGCCGTTTCGACCTTCTGGACAAACCCTTCTACGCCTACCACGTTTCGGGCGGGACCACCGAACTGCTCGCCGTCTCCCGTACCGAAAACGGTTTCGATTCCGAGATCGTCGGGGGGACCCGCGACCTCAACGCCGGACAGGTGATCGACCGGATCGGGGTCGCCCTCGGCGTACCGTTCCCCGCGGGACCGGGGCTTGAAAAACTCGCCCTCGGCTATACGGGCAAGATCCCGAAGCGCAAGCCCGCGGTCAAGGACGGTTTCGTCAATCTCTCGGGGCTTGAAAACCTCGCGCTCGATCTCTACAAGAAGACCGACGATCCCGGACAGGTCGCCGCCTTCGTCTTTTCGCATATCGCGGAGGCGATCGTGACGATGACCGCGCAGGTCTTTCTAAAGTACGGTCCCCGCGATCTGCTCTGCGCCGGGGGCGTGATGAGTTCGACCATCCTGCGCGGCAAGATCACGGAGAGATTCAACGCGTCGTTTGCCGAGCCCGCGCTTTCGTCCGACAACGCCGTCGGGATCGCCGCTCTCGCCGCCCGCGCTTACAAGCGGGGGAGGGTCGATCCGGGAAAGGAGACGCCGTGAACCGACAGTTCTTCGACATCCCTGACGCGACGCCGAAAAACGACGTGCTTTCGGTCTCTCAACTGAACCAATACGTCAAGACGCTGCTCGAGGGCGACGACGTTCTGCAGTCGGTCTCGGTACGCGGCGAGATCTCCAACTTCTCGCAGCCCAAATCCGGGCATCTGTATTTCTCGCTCAAGGACGGCGACGGGCTGATCCGCTGCGTGATGTTCCGTTCGCGGGCGCAGTTCGTGAAGTTCCCGCTTCAGGACGGTCTTTCGGTCGTCGCGCGGGGGAGCGTCACGCTCTACCCGAAGAACGGGGAATACCAGCTCTACGTTTCCGCGCTCTCGCAGGACGGGGTGGGCTCGCTCTACCTCGCGTACGAGAAGCTCCGCGCCAAACTCGAGTCCGAGGGGCTGTTCGATCCGGAACGCAAAAAGCCCCTGCCGCAGTACCCGAAAAAGATCGGGATCGTCACCTCACCGACCGGCGCCGCGATCCTGGCAGCCGTGATGACGGAGGACCGCCTCCCTGAAACTTTTGTGATCAGAAAGACAGGTCTGGGCGCGGGCAAGCGGGAATATGAGATCCCCAGTATCCTGCGGGCCATGGGAGACTCCTTTCATCCGTTCCTTTTCATGGTCGTGGGCTGCGTGCTCAATATTGCGCTGGACGTGGTATTCGTGGTCGCATTCGGATGGGGTATCGCCGGCGTGGCGATTGCCACCGTGGCCAGCCAGATAGTCAGTATG
>CACZAZ010000117.1 GCA_902779285.1 uncultured Ruminococcus sp. | reverse complement strand
GACGGCGAGACCTTTTTCGGTACGGTGGACGCCGATCTCTGCACGGTAGACGGGACCCACCCCAACGACCTCGGTTTTTATCGGATGGCGACGGTCATCCTTCCCGTTCTGGAAGAACTGATCGGGATGGCGGAAGGACTACAATAACAAATACGAAGAACCGCCCGAGAGCAAGCAATTCTCGGTCGGTTCTTGTTTTAGGAGTTTTCGTTCCCGTGCGTTATCGGATCCCGAACACTCGTTTCGCGTTTTCGAGCGTCAGACGCGCCGTTTCCTCGGGGGTCTGCCCCCGTGCGGCGGCGAGCGCCGCGTTGGTGTATTTGAGAAAACCCGAATCGTTCCGCTGCCCCCGAAACGGATGAGGGGTCAGATAGGGCGCGTCGGTTTCGATCAAGAGCAGATCGGCGGGAACGACTGCCGCAGCTTCGGTCACTTTCCGAGCGTTTTTGAAAGACACCGTACCCGAGAAAGAGATATACCATCCGCGTCGGGCGTATTCGCGCGCCATCTCGGGACTCCCCGAAAAACTGTGCATCACCCCCGTCGCGCGGGGATGCCGCAGGATCGCGTCAAAGACGTCGGCGTGCGCGTCGCGGTCGTGGACGATCACGGGTACGTTCAACTCTTCGGAAAGCGACAACTGCGCGTCAAAAAACGCCGCCTGCAATTCTTTATCGGTATCGTCGTAATGATAATCCAGCCCGATCTCGCCGAGCGCGACGGGTCGTTTTCCGTCGGTCGAACGGAAAAAGGCGCGGATCTCCGCGATCGCCTCGTCCAACCCGCAGGACAAGCCCTGCGCGTCGGTCGGGTGGATCCCGGCGGCGTACTCCATCCCGACAAACCGCTCCGCCTGCTCTTTGGCGAGCCGCGAGGTCTCGGGAGAAGTCCCGACGTTGACGATCCCCGCGATATCACACGAAAGGAGACCCCCGATCAGTTGATCCGGGGTCTTTTCGTTTTCCGTGAATCTCGCGTCCCAGTAATGGGCGTGCGAATCAAAGTATTTCACAGATCAATGGATCCGTTCGCCGTTTTTCGTCGCGGGATCGAGGAAGATCACACGGACGTCCTCCTCGCCGGAAGCTAAAAGCATCCCTTTGCTTTCCACCCCGCAGAGCGTGGCGGGAGCGAGATTGGCGACGACGATCACTTTCTTCCCGATCAGATCGGCGGGCTGATAATACTTTGCGATGCCCGAAACGATCTGCCGCTTTTCATACCCGAGATCGACCTCGATTTTATAGAGTTTCTTGGCTTTCGGCACCGGCTCGCAGGTCAGGATCTCGGCGGAGCGGAGTTCGATCTTCCCGAACTCGTCGATCTTGATCTCGGCTTCGTGCGCGGGCTCTTCGACCGTCTTCGGGGCGTTCTGCTCTGCCGCTTTTTGTTTTGCCTCGATCTCGGCAAGGAATTTCTGTTCGTCGATCCGCGCAAAGAGCGTGAACGCCTCTCCGAGCGGTCTGCCGGATTCGAGCGCGCCGAACGACGAAACCGAGGCGTAATCGGTCTTGTCGGTGCCGAGTTGTTTGAAGATCTTGTCCGCCGTATCGGGGATGAACGGGGTCAGAAGCACCGCGCCGAAACGCACCGCCTCAAGCAGATTATACAGCACCGTTCCCAGCCGCGCGCGGTTGGATTCGTCCTTGGCAAGCACCCACGGCATGGTCTCGTCGATATACTTGTTCGCACGGCTGAAGAGCGCGAAGATCTCGCCGAGCGCGTCGGCAAGATGGTAGTCGTTCATCAGATCAAACGACGCCTTTTTCGCCTTTTCCGCCGCCGCTTTCAGTTCAAAGTCGGGTCCTTCCTCCCCTGCGGGCGCCGGAACGATCCCGTCGAAATACTTCTTGGTCATCGCGTGCGTCCGGCTGACGAGGTTGCCGAGGTTGTTCGCCAGATCCTGATTGTAGCGGGTCAGAACGTTCTGATAGGTCACGCTGCCGTCGTTGGCGTAGGGCATCTCGGAGAGCGCGTAGTAGCGGACGCCGTCGCGCCCGAAACTCTCGGCAAGATCGTCGGCGTAAATGACGTTGCCCTTGGATTTGGACATCTTATCGGCGCCGAAATTGAACCACGGATGCCCGAACACCTTTTTCGGGAGGGGCAGATCCAGCGCCATCAGGAAAATCGGCCAGTAGATGGTATGGAAGCGCAGGATATCCTTGCCGATGATATGCACGTCCGCCGGCCAGAGCCGTCTGAACTGCTCGGACTGTTCCTCGTAGGATTTATCGGGGTCGTAGCCGATCGCGGTGATATAGTTGGTCAGGGCGTCGAGCCAGACGTAAACCACGTGTTTGTCGTCAAAATCGACCGGGATCCCCCACTTGAAACTGGTGCGCGAAACGCAGAGATCCTGCAGCCCGACCTTGAGAAAATTGTTCATCATCTCGTTCTTGCGGGATTCGGGCTCGATAAAGCCGGGGTGATCCTCGATGTATTTGATCAGCCGGTCGGCGTATGCGGACATCTTGAAGTAGTACGCTTCTTCCCTTGCCTGCACGAGCGGGGCGCCGCAGTCGGGGCATTTGCCGTCCACGACCTGCGTATTGGTGAAGAAGGATTCGCAGGGGGTGCAGTACCACCCTTCGTAATACCCCTTGTAGATATCGCCCTTTTCGTAGAAACGGCGGAAGATCTTCTGCACCGCTCTGACGTGACCGGGCTCGGTCGTGCGGATAAAGCGGTCGTAGCTCGCCCCCATACCGTCCCAAACGCCGCGGATCACGCCCGAAACGCCGTCAACGTATTCCTGAGGCGTAAGATTTGCGTCCTTGGCGCGGTTCTCGATCTTCTGCCCGTGTTCGTCGGTACCCGTGCAGAAATACACGTCGTACCCCGTCTGGCGGCGGAACCGCGCGACGGCGTCGGACATAATGATCTCGTAAGTATTCCCTATATGCGGTTTGCTCGACGCGTACGCGATCGCGGTCGTCAGATAAAACTTCTCGTTTGCCATGATGGTCCTCCGTCGGATGTCTTTTTCCTTTTGAGTATTATAACACCCTTTCCCGCGTTTTACAAGGGCAAACGCCCCTTTTTCCGAAAAAAATCCCTCAAAAAAACAAAAAACCTCCCCCGAACGGCGTCGGGGGAGGTTGAAAAGAATCAATCCTGTCTGCTTCGTTTGTAGGTCGGGACGACCTCTTCCATCATCTGCTTGACGGTCTCGACGTCGGCG
>CACZAZ010000116.1 GCA_902779285.1 uncultured Ruminococcus sp. | reverse complement strand
CTCGGTCCAATCGAACTCCGCCGTATAGAAGTGTCCGAAGGCGGGCAGGATCAGGGTCGTTTCGTCAAAGAACTCGCGGTCCTCAAAGTACGCCGCGGCGTAGTACGTCGCAAAGCCGTCGTTCTCGCAATCGGGCTCTGCGTCGACCGATTCGGTGACGGTCGCCGTGAGGATCAGCGGATCGCCGCCGAAGAAGTTCACGAAGGAGACCTCCGCCGTTTGGCGATCGTCGCTCCACGACCAGACGGGATCGCCGAAATCGTACAGCGCCCCGGCGTCGTCCAGCATCCGGATCTCGGTCGCCGCCGCGATCTTTCCCCCGACCAGCAGCGTGAAGTAGAGGTTGCGCGGCTTGTCGAGTTTGAAACTGTATTCGGCAAACTCCTCGACGCCGTCGCGGGCGAAGATCACGTTGCCGCGCTCGTCGGTGGCGGAAACGGTGAATCGTTCCCTGTCGCCAAGGGTCACGCCCTCGACGATCATAAAGATCTCGTTCCCCTCGTTCCACGCCGAAAGGAAGCCGCGGTCGACCTCCTCTTTCGCCGTGACGTAGGTTTTTTCAAAAAAGATCTTTTCCTCGTTTTGGACGGTGACGGTGTATTCGGTATCGGGCGACAGCCCCTCAAAAGTGAGCAGGAGGGTGTCCCTAAAGACCTCCTGAACGTCGTAATACTCGTCCCCGTCGGTGATGGTCGCGTAGATCGGGGTCTCGAAATCCTCGTCCTGGGCGCCGGTCATCTCGACCCGGAAGACCAGACTGGTCATCCCCGCCAGAAGAAGCGACAGGTTGATCGCCAGCGTGCTGACGAAGACGGCGACGACGATCACGGCGGTCGCAACGGTCGCGGCGATGGTGCCGACCGCGGCGGTGGCTCCGGTCGCAACGGTCGCTGCCGCGGCAGTCGCGGCTCCGGCGGCGGCTCCCGCCGTCGCGCTTCCGGTCGCCGCCGCGGTAGCGGTAGTCGACGCAGCCGCAGCCCCCGAAGCCGCCGAAGCGGTGGAGGACGTGGCGGTAAGGGTCTGATCCGCGATCGCCTGATAGTCCGACGCGGCGTTCACTTTCGGCTGCGCCGGGGCGGGCTGCCGCCGCGCCGCGCCGGGGTCGAAGTTCTCCGCCGTCCGGTTCACCTCGCGCTGATCCCGGATCGGGGTCTCGCGGACGAAGCGGGCGCCGTCGTTTGAGAACGTCTGCCTGACTTCCCCGAACCGATCCCGGATCATCCCGTCGGGATTTTGGATCCCGTAGTTGTTGAGTTCGCTTTTCACAGCTCTCTCTCCTGTTTTAGGACGTTCGGATCATTCGGTCAGACGTTGTTTTCGCCGTCGGCGATCCCTTTGCTGAGTTCTTTCTGTTCCTCGACGAATTCGCCGGCTTTCTTTTTCTCGTGGTTGGTCGCGTCGGTGAACTCGACCGGCTGATTGACCACGACCTGGGTGAACGGAATGTTGATGTTGTACTTATCGAAAAGAAGTTTGAACTGACGGTTGAGATCGCGCTCGACCTGATAGCGGGCGTCCTCCTCGCAGTTGGCGACGAAGCGCAGGACCACGGCGGAGTCTCCGAGTTCCGCGACGCCGCGGTAGTACGGTCCCTCCTTGATGTCGGGGATCGCCTCTTTGATCGCGGACAGGTTGTCCTTCAGGATCGATTCGACCCGCTCGAGCGACTCGCCGTATTCGATCCCGATGTCGCAGATCGCGAGCGAGAGCTGGTTGGTCATATTGACGACCGTTTTCACGTCCGAGTTGTTGATGATCTTGACGTTTCCGCCCGCGTCGACGATCTGGGTCGTGCGGATGCCGATCTCCTTGACCGTCCCGCGGAAGCCGTCGACCACGATAATGTCCCCGACGTCGAAGACCTTTTCAAAGACGATGAACAGCCCCGCGATAATGTCCGCGATCAAGGGCTGCGCGCCGAGACCGACGATCAACCCGAAGATCCCGATACCGGCGAGGATCGCCGTTGTATCGAGCCCCGCGGTCTTCAGAATGAAGAAGAGAAGCACGATCACCGCAGCGTATTTGATCAGACTGCAGAGGATCTCGACGATCGCCTTGCCCCGGTGGAGAAGACGGGCGAACTGCATCAGAACGAAGCGGACGACGAAACTCACGCCGAGCAGAAAGATCGCGTAACTGACCATCCGGATCGCGATATTGTACTCCCCGGCTTTGCCGAAGATGTTGAGACTGCGCCAGAACTCGTCCATCGGGTCGAAGATGCCGTTCCCGAAGATCATAAAGACGGCGTAAACGATCAGAATGAGGTACGCGATCCATTGCAGGATCAGATCCGCCGTCACCTTGATCTTGAAATTGAATTTGCGAGACTTCTTTTCGTTCTCCATTTTTGTTAAACTCCTTGCCGTATTTTCAAGCGGTACGCATAAACAGCAAGTATATTATATCATATCAAACGGAAATATGCAATCTCTTGACGAAAAAACGCCCCCCGCGAGGGGGGGCGGTCGAAAAAACAATAATCGAAGGAGCATATTTCGGGAGTTTCAATCCACGCCCCTGCGCGGAAGGAGTCCGAGTTCTCCAAATCGGTGGTATGTGCCTTTTTTTCATTTCAATCCGCTCTTCCCGCGCGGGAGGAGTCTGGAACGGGAATATCCTGTGCGGGGTCTTGGTTATTTCAATCCACTCCTCTCGTGCGGGAGGAGTCTCCGACGCTGCGGCGCTCCACGCCTTCAGCCATCATATTTCAATCCACTCCTCCCGCACAAGCGGAGTCGGTATGCCAGGACGTCGGCGAAGCAATCGGTCGAATTTCAATCCACTCCTCCCGTGTGGGAGGAGTCCGCCGAACAAGACCTCCGTCGCGGTCGCCTTGATATTTCAATCCACTCCTCTCGCGCGGGTGGAGTCGCTCTCCGGTACTGGGCGATCTACTGGACGCGACCATTTCAATCCACTCCTCCTGCACGGGAGGAGTCCTCTACGTAGTCCGATTCGACTATCTTCCCGTTATTTCAATCCACTCCTCCCGAAAAGCACCTCGAACGCATCCGCCTTGATATTTCAATCCACTCCTCTCGCGCGGGAGGAGTCAGAAGCCCAGCGCGATAACGGCTGTCGATGATCGTATTTCAATCCACTCCTCCCGCGTGGGAGGAGTCTTACGCGATGTCTTATGTTGCCGGTTACGTTATCAAATTTCAATCCACTCCTCCTG
>CACZAZ010000115.1 GCA_902779285.1 uncultured Ruminococcus sp. | reverse complement strand
CCGTCCGCCGCATAGCCGGCCAGCGCATACGGCACGCTCTCCTCGGCCAGCGCGACGAACTCGGCGCGCAGCGTGCGGTCTTCGACGAGCATCAGCGCCGCGCGCACGACGTTGGCGTTGCACACGCTGTTCCAGTTGTTGCCGCCGTGGAACCACCAGTGTCCGGGAATCTTCTCCTGGCCGCGCGCGTGGCGCAGATGCGGCTGGAACGTGCGGCGGTCGACTTCCGAGAGTATCTTCGCGCGCGTCGCGGCGGGCAGCTCGTCGCCGAGCCAGGCCGAGCAGAACGCGAGGTCGAGCGAAATCGCCGAACTCACAAGATCGACGTGCGGCGTCCCCTTGAAGCAGCTGAGCGAACCGTCGTGCGCGGGCAGCGTCCAGCTCTTCATCGCGCAGATGGCATCCACGTACGCGACGAGCTTCGGCAGAAAGCGCCCTTTCGCCTCCAGGCACTCCGCCTTCAGCAGCGTCTTGAAATTCGAGAGCCGGCGGGACAGATCGGGTCGGTCGAACAGATCCCCGAAGATCGACGGCATGAAATCACCTCCCGCTGTTGCATTCGACGAAAAATCGTGCTATACTATTCTCAAAGCGGGGCTGCCCCGCGAAAAGCGAACGAGAAAGGAAACCGATATGGACTGCATTTTCTGCGCGATCATCCGGGGCGAGATCCCCTCGAAAAAACTCTACGAGGACGAGTTCGTTTACTCGTTTGCCGACATCAATCCGCAGGCGCCGGTCCACGCGCTGGTCGTACCGAAAAAACACATCCCCTCCGCCGACGCGATCAACTGTGAGAACGCGGACGAAGTCAAAAAGATCTTCTGCGCCATCCCGAAGATCGCCGCGTCCTTGGGACTTCAAAACGGCTACCGCGTGATCACCAACGTCGGGGAGGACGGCTGCCAGTCGGTGAAGCACATCCACTTCCACCTGCTCGGCGGCGCGAAACTGCCCGAGAATATGGGGGTGTGAGTTTTCCCGACCCGCCCGCGTCGGCGTCCTCGACGCCCGAACGGGAACGGAAAACGCCCGCTGTCGAAGGACAGCGGGCGTTTGGCTTTGCCGGTCGCGGGGATCAGATATCCTCTTTGACCTTGGCTGCCTTACCGACTCTGTTGCGCAGATAGGAGAGTTTCGCGCGACGGACTTTACCGTAGCGGATCACTTCCACGCTGACGACGTTGGGGGAATGGATCGGGAAGGTCTTTTCCACGCCGCAGCCGTAGGAGACGCGGCGGACGGTGAAGGTCTCGGAGATCCCACCGTTCCGACGGGCGATCACGACGCCCTCGAACATCTGGATCCTCTCTCTCGAACCTTCCTTGATCTTGTTGGCGATACGGACGGTATCACCGACGTTGAAAACGGGAACTTCCGTCTTCAGCTGCTCACTTGCAAAAGCCTCGATCTTATTCATTGGCTCCTCCTTCATACGAACATTCGTGCGGAGCATCGCAGAGGACTGTTCTGGATCATTCCGGCGTACGGGCATACTCCGCCCGCACCGTGAACAGAAGCATTATAACACACCGGAACCGAAATTGCAACCCTTTTTTTATATTTTTTTCGTCCGGCGCGATTCCCTCCCGAAAAAGCCCCCGGGGACGATGCAAAACGCCGGCGGCTTCGCCTTCTTTTACAGAAATCGCGCGAAAAAGAAAGTATTTTGATTAACGATTGACAAAACCCGTGCTGTTTGATAGAATAAGAAATAAGAACGATCGTATAATTCCTTGAAATGTTTTTGATCGTTCAAAGGAGAAAAGCCGTGAAAAAGAGTATCGTATCCCTGATCCTCGTCCTGTGTTTCCTTCTTTCGACGTTCGCGCTCTCTTCCTGCGGGAAGGACGAGAAACCCGCCGAACCGACCGCGACCGAGCCGACTTTGACCGAGCCGACCGCGACCGACGCCGAAACGGAGGATGCGACGACCGCCCTCGTCACGACCGACAAGTGGGAGGCGCTTGCGCCGAATATCACGATGATCGCGGAGGCGATGCGGAACCTCCGTATCGAGTGCGACAGCAACGTTTCCGCGGAAAAAACGGCGAGAAACGACGTTTATCTGAAGGGACCCGACTCGGTCGAGGACGGCGTGACCCCCCTGATCCAGCAGATGGTCTACGAGCGCAACAAGGCGGCGGAGGACCTGCTCGGGATCAGTACCACGTTCGAGTTCTGGAACGAATCCTGGGGAAAACAGGCGGAAAAGATCGACCTGGTCGTGAAGGGCGGAGCCACCGACGCGCCGGATATGTTCGTCAATATGGTGTACGAACTGAACAGGGAACTGATCAACGGGACGTTCAAGGACGTGTGGTCGATCCCCAATTCGTTCTTTGATTTCTCGACCGTGGGCTGGCTCGAAACGTGGATGAAGAGCCTGTCGTTCACCGGCGACCGCGCCTATATCCTCGGCAGCGACTATTTTCTCGACGTGTTCCGCGCCGTTCCGGTCCTGCCCTTCAATATGGATCTGATGGACGCAAACGCCGGGAAACTCGCTCCCGCGATCCTGCCCGACGGGGAGACGCTCGGACCGGGCGAGGACCTGACGCCCCGCTTCTTCGACCTCGTGGAATCCGGCGGATGGACCTGGGACGTCCTCGGCAAACTCTGCGCGGCGATCTGGGAGGACACCGACGGGGACGGGGCTGACTCGATCAACGATCGGCTCGGGATCATTGCCGACGAATACGGCGACGGCGGACAATGCTCCGGCAGTTTCATCTACTCCTCGGGAGAGACTTTGACCGAGGTCTATACGATCGAGGATCCGTCGAGCGAATACAACGGCAAACAATGGATCAGATACGCCGACGATTCCGAGGCGGCGGGGCTCAACACGATCTTTGAAGCGGTGAAATCCGTCTTCGAGGGACCCGGGTCTTTCTCGACCTTCGCCAACTTCTCCGGCAATACTCCGGAGAACCCCGGCATCGCGTATCACCAGACCAAGTTCGCCATGAGCGAGGTGCTGTTTGCGGGCGTGCAGCTGCTCGGAGCGCTCGAAACCGAGGTCTTCCAGACGATGACCGATCTCTATTCGGTCGTCCCCTGCCCGAAAACCTCGGTCGAAAACGATTACAACACGATCATTTACAGCACCGGCGACGCGGGCGCCCTCAACGTCAACGTCAAACCCGCGAAGGCAAAGGCGCTGACCGCGTACGTGCAGTACTGCACCGAGA
>CACZAZ010000114.1 GCA_902779285.1 uncultured Ruminococcus sp. | reverse complement strand
TGATCCTTCAGTTCCTGGCGCTTCGCCGTAAGGTCGGTCTCGATATCGGCAAGTTCTTCTTCGAGTTTGCGGATCTGTTTTCCCTGCTCCTTCGCGTCGCTTTTCAGTTTCTCGATCTCGGAGGAACGGGAGAGGATGCCGGAGGTCTTGACCGAGCCGCCGGTGATGGCGCCGCCCGCGTTGATGATCTGACCGTCGAGGGTGACGATACGGATCCGGGAACGGATGGCGTGCGAACAGGCGAGCGCGTGCTCGAGCGTATCGAAAACTACGGTACGCGACAGATACCAGCCGACGATCTCGCGGAACTTATCGTCGCACTTGACCACTCTGTCGGCGCGGTCGATATAGCCGGGATGATTTGCCGCCTGACGGACTTCGTCGGTCTCGGACTGCGCTTTGATGGTCGATACGGCGAGGAAGGTCGCGCGTCCGGCGTTGTTCTTCTGCAGATGACGGATGACCGCCTTTGCGGTCTCGTCCTCGTCGACCACGATATTCTGTACGTTGCCGCCGAGAGCGGTCTCGATCGCGATATGATAGCGCTCGTCCATGGAGATCAACTGGGAGAGCGGACCGTAGATGGTGCCGAAATAGGTCTTGCCGAAATCCATCACGCCCGCCTCGTACTCGGACATAATGAACTGCACTGTCGCGCCGTAGCCTTGGAAGTGCATTTCGAGATTCTCGAGCGACTTGGCTTTTTCAAGCGTGGAGGTCTGTTTCACGTAGGCGTCGTTCAGTTTCGATTTGACCTCGTCGCGGTCGGATTCAAGGTCTGTAACGTCCTGCGAAAGTTCCGCGATCGCGCGAGCGGTCTCCTCGATCTTGCTACGGAAGCCGGACGCCGCGAGATCGCATCTTTCGGCTTCTGCCTTGAGTTTTTCTTCGGATTCTTCGTATTTCTTGATCTCGGAGAGCATCGTATCGTCCTGCGAGCCAGCGGAATCCTCGGCTTTTTGCAGGACTTCGATACGCGCGCGGAAATCGACCGCCTGACCCTTCACGTCGTTCAGTTCGGTCAGCATTTCCTCGAGTTTGCGATCCATAGAGGATAATTGCTCCGTGACCTTTTGCAGCGCGGCGGCGGTATCGTCTTTCTGTTTCCGAGTATCCGCAAGCGCGGTTTCAAGCGACTTGCGTTTCTCCTCTTCGCTTTCCTTTTCGGAGGTAAGAGAGCCCTTCTGCCCTTTGATCGATCCGATCCGTTCGTTTGCCGAGCGGACGCGCTCTTCAAGGTTGGTCACGTCGCTCTGGATCACGCCGTAGCGGTTGTCGAGTTTGTTCAGACGGTCGCGGACCGCCTGGATCTGATTGACGAGTTCCTCCGAACGGATCCGGTTTCTCGTCATCTCCTGTTCCAGATCGTTTAATTGTCGGTCAAGATCCGCGATGGTCTCGGTGACGATCTCCAGCTGCTTGGACGAGAGCTTGTAGCGATCCTCGGCTTTCCGGAGGTCCTCCATGATCTTCTCGGTGTCGTAGAGCCAGAGAGAAACGTCGATCGCCTTCTTCTCCTCTATGACCGCAAGATATTTCTTGGCTTTCTCCGCGTCCCGCGCGAGAGGACCGACGCGCTTTTCCAAGACGCCTACGATGTCGCGCAGACGGTTCATATCGATCTCGGTCGCGGCGAGCTTGCGTTCGCTTTCCTTTTTGTTCAGCCGGTATTTCGCGATGCCCGCGGCTTCCTCGAAGATATTGCGCCGATCCTCGCTTTTCCGCGAGATGATCTCCGCGACCCGTCCCTGCCCGACGATGGAGTAGCCCTCGCGCCCGATGCCCGTGTTCAGAAACAGTTCGGTGATATCGCGCAGACGGCAGGGCTTTTTATTGATCATATACTCGCTCTCCCCCGCGCGGTAATACCGTCTGGTGACGGTGATCTCGTCGTAGGGGAAATTAATGCGGTTGTCTTTGTCCGAATTGTCAAACGTGACCGAAACTTCGGCAAACCCCATCGGGCGCCGCACGTTGGTACCGCCGAAAATGACGTCCTCCATCTTGGTCCCGCGGAGCGTTTTGCTCGAGATCTCACCGAGCACCCAGCGCATCGCGTCGGACAGATTGGATTTGCCGCTTCCGTTCGGACCGACGATCACGGTCGTTCCTTTCTCGAAAGTAAGGACCGTGCGGTTCGGAAACGATTTGAATCCGTGCAGTTCGAGACACTTCAGATACATTCGTATATCCTTCCGTTCAACGGTTGAAAAATCTTATAAACGGACGCCGAACAGTTTCAGCGCCTCACGCGCCGCGCTCTGCTCCGCCTCCCGTTTCGTCTTACCCGTCCCGCGTCCGACGGGGTTGGAGTTGATCATCGCCTCGACTTCGAACACCTTGCTGTGTTCGGGTCCGTCCTCGCGGACGACGCGGTAACTGAGTTCCTCGATCCCGTCCTGCTGAACGAGCTGCTGGAGTCTCGTCTTGTAGTCGCCGTCGGAAACCTTTTGGGAAAGGACGGTCCGTTTGATGAAGATCTCCGCTTGTTCGATCCCTCCGTCGAGCCGGACGGCGGCGACGAGCGCTTCGAGAGCGTCGGCAAGGATCGAATCGAGCGCGCGGCTTCCCTGCATTTCCTCCCCGTGACCGAGAAACAGATAGTCCCCGAGTTCGATCGAACGCGCCGCCGACGCGAGCGTTTCTTCGCAGACGATCGACTTGCGGAGACGGGTCAGTTCGCCCTCCCCGGCGTCCGGGTAGGAAGAATAGAGGGTCCTCGTGACGATCTCCTCAAGGATCGCGTCTCCGAGAAATTCGAGCCGTTCGTTGGAACGGATGCCGGGGATCTTTCCCTTCATCTCGTTCGCGTAGGAGGAATGGGTGAGCGCGGCGGGAAGAAGACCGGGATCCCGAAAGGAATATCCGATCGTATTTTCAAGTTCTTTGACGTCCCGTCCTGCCGACACCTTATTTCTCCTTTCGGTTTTCTTTACTCTTTTTCGGTCTCCGCGTCATTTGCGGCGGAGGCGAAGAACTGTTCGATCTCGACGTTGAAATTGCCCTCGGCAAAACGGATCGCCTGTCCGACGGCGCTCTCGATGGCGCGGGCGTTGGAGGACCCGTGCGCCTTGATGACCGGAGCCCTGAGACCGAGGATCGGCGCCCCGCCGTGCTTGGTAGCGCTGAACGCCTCTTTGAATGCTGCGAAACGGTCGCGGATCAGAAACCCGGAGAGTTTGGTCACGGCGTTGGTTTGGAAAATCTCTTT
>CACZAZ010000113.1 GCA_902779285.1 uncultured Ruminococcus sp. | reverse complement strand
GTACGGCGTCTTGTGCGTAAGGTTATAAAGGACGGCGGGGAAAATCACTTTTTGTGACAAGCGCCTCCCATCGGGCAATGCCCGCAGCTGCAGCCGCAGGAGGACTTCCCCGTTTTTCTGCCGTGCAGGATCGTCGCGATACACCCCGCTACGATCCCGAGCAGCACGACGACGATCAGAATCGTCGCCCAGTTGGATGAAAACCACGAAAGCATATACGATCCCTCCTTTCCATCAGACCGTCACTTGGAAACCGAGACGGTGCGTTCGAGTTTTTCCGCCTCCCTGTATTTGCGGAAGAAGAGCATATAGACCGCGCCCGCGATCAAAGCGAGCGAAACGATAAGACCGAAAACGTGTCCGACCGTCGTCACCGCGGATCCCGACGCGAAAGAGCCGTCGAAGATCGAGCCGATCTGATAGACGCAGAGCGAAACGGCGTAGGCGAATCCGCATTGGTAGCCGATCGCGAACCAGGTCCACTTCGGGTTGTTCATCTCGCGCTTGATCGCGCCGATCGCGGCGAAGCAGGGCGCGCAGAGCAGGTTGAAGATCAGGAAGGAGTAGGCGGTCACGCCCGAGAACGCTGCGCGCAGAGCCGCGTAGGTGTTGGTCGCGCCGGCGCCGTAGAGGATCCCCATCGTGCCGACGATGTTCTCCTTCGCCACAAGACCCGTGACCGAGGCGGTCGCCGCCTGCCAGGTACCGAAGCCGAGCGGACGGAAAAGGAAGGCGAACGGGATACCGATCTTCGCGAGCATCGAATATTCGAGCTCATCCTCGGCAAGCATCCGGAAGGAGCCATCGACCACGCCGAAGAAGGAGAGGAACCAGACGACGATGGTCGAGAGCAGGATGATGGTCCCGGCTTTCTTGATGAACGACCAGCCGCGCTCCCACATGGACCGCAGGACGTTGCCGACGGTCGGGAGGTGGTAGGCGGGAAGTTCCATCACGAAGGGAGCGGGATCGCCCGCGAAGGGACGGGTCTTTTTCAGGATCACGCCCGACACGATGATCGCCGCCATCCCGATAAAGTAGGCGGAGGTCGCGACCCACGCCGAGCCGCCGAAGATCGCGCCGGCGATCATCGCGATAAACGGCACCTTCGCGCCGCAGGGGATGAAGGTCGTGGTCATAATGGTCATACGGCGGTCGCGCTCGTTCTCGATGGTACGCGACGCCATGATGCCGGGGATGCCGCAACCCGTGCCGATCAGCATCGGGATAAAGGATTTGCCCGAGAGACCGAAACGCCGGAAGATCCGGTCGAGTACGAAGGCGATACGCGCCATATACCCGCACGCCTCGAGGATCGCGAGAAGCAGGAAGAGAACGAGCATCTGCGGCACGAATCCCAGCACCGCGCCGACGCCCGCGACGATACCGTCGAGGATCAGCCCGGAGAGCCAGTCGGGAGCGTTCGCCGCGTCGAGGCCCATGCCGATCAGAGCCGGGATGCCGGGGACCCACGCGCCGAAGTCGGCGGGATCGGGCTCGTCGAATCCGGTCTCCGAGAAATAGGCGACGGCGTCCTTATACGACATCGCGTTGACGTCGTCTCCCGCCTTCTCCGGCACTTCGTCGAAGTAGACGGTGATCTCGGTCGGCTCGAGGGTCTCCTCGTCCTCGACCTCGAGACGGTGATCTCGGTCGGCTCGAGGGTCTCCTCGTCCTCGACCTCGACCGTCGCGGTCGGGTCGGCGGGCTCGGTCAGACGTGCGTTGAGAGAGGCGAGCGCCGCGTCGGGATCGAAATCCTCGGCTTCGGGGTCGATCTCGACCTCAAACGCCGCCGCCGCGTTCATCGCCGCCTCGTAATCTCCCGCGGCGTCCTCGTACTTCGCCGTGCCGATCCCGAACATGTGCCAGCCGTCCCCGAAGAGACAGTCGTTCGTCCAGTCGGTCGCGGCGGTGCCGACCGCCACCATCGAGATCCAGTAGACCAAAAACATCACGAGCGCGAAGATCGGAAGGCCGAGCCAGCGGTTGGTGACGATCTTGTCGATCTTGTCCGAGCGGGTCTCCCCGCCGGTCTTTTTCTTCTTGCAGCACGCCTTGACGACGCCTGCTATGTAGAGATACCGCTCGTTTGTGATGATACTCTCGGCGTCGTCCCCGAGTTCGCGTTCGGCGGCGGCGACGTCCTCTTTGATATGCGCGAGCGTCTCACCCGGGATCGAGAGGTCCGCAAGCACCTTGTCGTCGCCCTCGAAGACCTTGATCGCGTACCATCTCTGCCGCTCCTCGGGCAGCCCGTGGAGCGCCGCCTCTTCGATATGGGCGAGCGCGTGTTCGACGGGACCCGAGAAGGTGTGTTGCGGGACGGTCTTCGCCCCGTTCGCCGCCTCGATCGCAGCCTCCGCCGCTTCCCGGATCCCCGTGCCTTTCAGGGCGGAGATCGCGACCACGCGGCAGCCGAGTTGACGCGACAGTTCGGAAAGATCGAGTTTGTCCCCGCGCTTGTTTACGAGGTCGATCATATTGACGGCGACGACGACCGGGATCCCGAGTTCGGTCAGTTGGGTCGTCAGATACAGGTTGCGTTCGAGGTTGGTGCCGTCAAGGATGTTCAGGATGGCGTCGGGGCGCTCCCCGATCAGGTAGTTCCGCGCGACGACCTCCTCGAGCGTGTAGGGCGAGAGCGAATAGATACCGGGCAGGTCGGTGATCGTCACGCCGTCGTGTTTTTTCAGTTTTCCCTCTTTCTTTTCGACCGTCACTCCGGGCCAGTTCCCGACGAACTGGTTGGAGCCGGTCAGCGCGTTGAACAGCGTGGTTTTTCCGCTGTTGGGGTTCCCCGCCAACGCAATACGCATATACGTTTCTCCTTTCTCTTACGGTTACCTTGTGCTAACCGCAAGACCAAAAAATAAATCGGGCGATCGCCGCCCCGTCATTCGACCTCGACCATGTCGGCGTCGGCTTTGCGGATCGAGAGTTCGTAGCCGCGCAGGGTGATCTCGATCGGATCTCCGAGCGGAGCGACCTTCCGTACCCGGACCTCGGTCCCGCGGGTCAGTCCCATGTCCATAATGCGCCGCCGTACCGCGCCCTCGCCGTGCAGCCGAAGCACCGTGGCGACCCCGCCGATCGGAACGTCTTTCAGCGTTTTCACGTCAAACCCCTCCTTAAATCATAATTTTCTGCGCCATCTCGCGGCTGACCGCGATCCTGGCGTCCTTGACCGAAACGATCAGGTTTCCTCCCGACGAGGAAACGACGCGCACCGTCCCCCCGACGACGAATCCGAGGTTTTCAAGGTGCTTTTTGACCTCGGGCGTCCCGCCGATCCTGCGGATCACCTGTTCCTCCCCGACGTCGGCAAACTGTAAGGGCATCATTGTTTCCCCTTTCCGCCGCGAATAGTTACCCGTGGCTAACTTTTCGTCCTCTATTATAGTTACCCGGCGCTAACTTGTCAAGAGGTTTTTGCAAAAAAAATAAAAAACTGGCGGGACGGCGCCGGAAAAAGGAAAACCCGGAGGGGGGCGTGGCGCGGGAAAAGAGGGGTTGCTTTTTGTCTTTTTCTGTGCTACAATGGATATGAAATACGAAGGAGGACGCCGCTATGCAGGAATCGGGGGAAATGTACCTGGAGACCATTCTGGTATTGAGCCGTGAAAAAGACGCGGTCCGCGCGATCGACGTCGGGCAGAAGATGGGCTACTCGAAGCCGTCGGTTTCCCGCGCGATGGCGAAACTGCGGGCGGACGGCTATCTGCTCGTCGACGGAAACGGCTATCTGCGTCTGACCGACAAGGGGAGCGCGATCGCGGAGAAGATCTACGAGCGGCACCACGTCCTGTCGGAGCTGCTCACCCGGATCGGGGTCTCGCCCGAGACTGCGGCGGAGGACGCCTGCCGGATCGAACACGTCATCAGCGACGAATCGTTTACCGCGATCAAAGAACACGTCAAACAACATTCTTAAACAACCAAAATCCGATACAAAAGGATCGCGGTTTTCGTTTTTTACGTTATAATGAAAATCAGGCGACTTATTGAAAATAATGACAGGTGATAACAGATGATCGGCAAGAGAGCTTGGTTGACGATTCCGACGTTACTTCTTCCGTATTGTACCTTGTTTACGTTGGCAACGATTTTTCTTTCGACAAAAACCTCTTTTTTCAAGTTCGTTATGGAGTCCGTTTTCGGCGGTAGCGCGATATATCTGTTTTTGGCGCTTTTTATCTATTGCTTGTTAGCCGCGGTATTGAGCGCGGTTTATTTTATCGACAGTATCTATAAAAAGCGGGACGCTTTGTTTTTGGCGAAATATTTTATGATCGTAAAGCTGATCCAAGTTCCGGGATACGTGCTGATTTTTGTTTTAGGCGTGTTATGTGCGATCACGATCCTTACGATTCCTTTTTCTATTGCGCTGTTTTTCATTGATTGTTTTTCTTTGCTTTTATCGGGGCTCGGCATCGCTTCAGCGGTCATTCGCGCAATTCAGCAAGAAATATTCAAGCCGAAAGAAATCCTTTGGGTGCCGATCACACAACTCTTTTTTTGTATCGACGTGGTTGCGGCAATCATTTTTTACGTTATTCTGAAAAATCCGAAAGCGGTCGTGCGAAAACAACCGTTGATTTGACCCTACCCGCGCCAGCTCGAGTTGTCCGACGCGCGGGGTTAACGAAGCAAAAAACAATCCGGTGGCTTGTTTTTTGCGAGCGGTCGCGCCCAAAACAAGGAGCGCGGGGTGGGCGGCACGACGCACGACCCACGCGACTATGTGACGGCGCGAGGGCAACGCGTGCAGAATCCCCGTTCTCGACCCGACGGCGTACGCCCGTACGTCAAGCGGTCGAGAACGGGGAGAGGAAAACGAATTCAAATAAAAAAGAAGAAAA
>CACZAZ010000112.1 GCA_902779285.1 uncultured Ruminococcus sp. | reverse complement strand
GCCGCGCCGTCGGGGACCGAAAGCGGGTACGTCGCCACGACCGCCGCGCCGTCGGGAACCGAATGCGGGTACACCGTGACCTTCCTCGTCGGGAAAAACGAATACAGGATCACAGCCGTGCCCGGGAGCGTTCCCGCGTGCCCCGTTGATCCCGTCGAAGCCGAAGCCGAAAATTACGCCGTCCGTTTCATCGGATGGGACAAGGAGATCGTTGCCGTGACCGAAGACGTGACCTGCACCGCCGTTTACGGGAGCGGCGCCGAGATCCTCGCCGCCAGGAACGGGGCGAAGGGCATCTTCACCATGACCTACGACGACGCCCAGTACGACACCGCGAAATGGGTGAACGAAAAGAATAAGAAATACGGACTGAAAGGTTCGTGTATGCTGATCGCGGGCTGGACGAGAGTCACGAACAACCTTTCGGGCTGGACTGCCCTCTTCTCCGACGGAACGCTCGAACCCGAGAGCCACAGTATGAACCACGACACGCTCCCCGCCGAAGGGAGCGGCAAGTTCGCGGAAATGAAGGGAAACAACACGCAGCCGAAGTACAAAGTCGAACTGGTCGACGCGAAAACGCGTCTTCGGGAATACTTCCCCGGCAGCGATATCCTGTGTTTTGCCCCGGCAAGCAACGTGCTCTCGACCTACAGTTTCGAGGTCGGAGCGAACGGACAAGCCGACCTCTCGCGCACGCTTGCGGACGGCGGGGCGGAAAAAGTCGCGCGGGAAACCTACTACGCGATCCGGCAGGGCGCCCGCGGCATCCAGTCGTTCGATCCCACGCCCGGCTTCGAGGCGGGGGGCTGGTACAACCTCAAAATGCAGGGGTTCTCCTCGTTTGAAGGGGAGGAAAAACTGATCGCGGGCAAGCGTTGGCTCGATCGGGCGGTCACGGGACCCGGTTGGCTGATCGTGATGTGCCACGGGATCGACGGTCCGAACGCCAAGGGCACCTCGCCGCTTGAGATCAGCGAGGGGGACGCCGACAAATTTTTCGCCTACGCCGGGGAGTACGTTCGATCCGGCGAACTCTGGTCCGCGACCTTCGGAGAGGCGACCAAGTACCTTCGCGAAAGGCAAAATACCACCGTCGCCGAACGCTGTGAGAACGGAAAGATCTACGTCGAAATGCAGATCAACCGGACGTGCTCCGACGGCAAATATCTGGACGAGGGCGTCTTCAACTATCCCCTAACCGTCGAGGTGCGCGTTCCCGAGAACTGGCACACCGTCTCTTACCGGGTGAACGGAAAGAACGAGACCGCGAGCGTCTACGTCAAAAACGGCGCCGCCTACGCGATGGTGAACCTGGTCCCGGGCGCCGACGGAGCCGAGACCCTGACCGCGATCGGGTTCGTGAACTGAACGGTCCGCGCCGTTTTTCGATCCGCTTTTCCACACCCGTTTCCGAAAGGAGTTTTTTTGCCGTGAAACGTTTGCTTTCCTGTTTTCTGTCGTTTTCTCTGCTCCTTCCCTGTCTTCTGATCCTGTTCTCCTGCGGACCAAGCGGAGAGGGCGTCACCGTCACGTTTTCGGTGAACGGCACCAAGACCGAAATGACCGTCGAGCCGGGCGAGATCCCCGCGTACCCGGGCGAGACGAGTTGGGAAACGTCCGAACATTACTATAAGATCACCGGCTGGGACAAGGAATTTGCCCCGGCAACCGAAAACGTCACCTACACCGCGACGGTCGCGGAATACGGGCTGACGACCTACGAAATCCGCTTCCTGTTACCGGGGAACGACCCGATCAGCGTCCGGGTACACGAGGGAGAGACGCCGACGCCGCCCGCGGGGTACGAAACCGACCTGACCAAAACCGGGAAAGTGGGCAACTTCACCCGTTGGAATCCCGAACTGGTCGCCCCGACCGCCGAGAATATGGAAGGAAAGAAAGTTATGGTCTTCACCCCCGTCTATACCTACGTGACGCGGACCTACACGATCACGTTCAACGTCAAGGGGAACCTGCACACGGTCAGCGCCGCCTACAACACGGTGCCCGCGTGCCCGATCGATCCGGCGTCGCTCGACGACCTGACAGACAGGTTCGTCGGATGGGACAAAAAGATCGTTCCCGCGACCGGCGACGCGACCTACACCGCGTGGTACGGGAACGCCGCAGAAGTGCTTGCGGTCAAGGACGGCGCCTCGGGGATCCTGACCATGACCTACGACGACGGGCTCTACGATACCGCGCAGTGGGTGAACAAGGAAAACAGGAAATACGGTCTCAACGGTTCGTGTATGCTGGTCGCAAACAAACTGAGTACCGATACGATCGGAAACTGGCGGACGCTGTTTGCGGACGGGACGCTGGAACCCGAATGCCACAGTATGACGCACGACACCCTCCCCGCCGATTGGAGCAAGCACTATCAGGAAGAGGCGAAGAAGGGAAACAACAACCAGCCGAAGTATCAATACGAACTGGTCGACTCCAAAAACAAACTCGAAACGCTCTTCCCCGGTCGGACCATCCTCTGTTTCGCCCCGGCGAACAACACGCTCTCGACCGCCAGTTTCGCACTCGACGCAAACGGAAAAGCGGACTTTTCCCGCCCGCTTGCCGACGGCGGCGCGCAGAAGGTCGCCGACGAAACCTATTACGCCATTCGCCAGGGAAAGTACGGCATCCAGTCGCTCGATCCCGCGTCGGACGATACGGAGGGCGGATGGTACAACCTGAAAATCCAATGGTTCCGCGAATGGATGAACGGAAACGCCAACGGTCTGACCTGGCTTGACGACACGGTCGATAAGGGCGGATGGCTGATCGTAATGTGCCACGCCATCTACGGCGAGGGCGCCGGCAGCACCGGGAACAAAGACCTTGAAACCGCCGACGCCGACAGGTTTTTTGCCCGCGCCGGGAACTACGTTCAGTCAGGCGATCTCTGGTGCGCGACCTTCGGAGAGGCGACTAAGTACATCCGCGAGCGGCAGAGCGCGACCGCGTACCGCAGAATGGAGGACGGCGTGCTCTACGTCGGCTTGAAACTCGACCGCACGACCCCCGACGGCAAGCCGCTCGACGAGAGTATCTTCAACTATCCCCTGACCGTCAAGGCGCGCGTCCCCGTGGCGTGGAACTCGGTCTCCTACGAACTGAACGGAAAGACCGTCACGGCAAACGTCCAAACCGATCCCGCAAACAACCAGAAATACGTTTTGGTGAATATCGTCCCGGGTGAAGACGGCGCGGTCTCAAGCGTACGGGTCGAACGCGCGGACTGAACGAAACCGAGATCAAAACCGAGACGGGCGGCGAC
>CACZAZ010000111.1 GCA_902779285.1 uncultured Ruminococcus sp. | reverse complement strand
TCGAAACTGTCGATGTCGTGCGAGCATTCCTGCACCATAACCGAGCAGGTGGTGTGGTGCGACGCGACGCAGACCGTCCCGTTCTTCACGCCCGACGCCTTGACGATCTCGCGAATCTCCTTCGACACGTCGTGGAAGGTGGGGATCCAACCTCTCGACTGCAGTTCCAGTTCCTTCTGAAATACGATGAATTCCATTGTTTTGGTCTCCTTTATGTTTTCTTTTTGTTATCTTATTTGATGCCGTTCAGACGCTTGCCGACGGCGCCGCCGGGATGGATCACGGCGAATTTCTCCTTGCTGAAGCCCGAAAGACCGATCACCGCCGTCTGGAGCGCGTCGAAAACCGCGCAGGTGACGGCAAAACTCGTGGTCCCCTGACAGTTATCGGGGTCGCACTCGCGCGTGACCCGGATCGGGATCACGACGTCGGACTGTTCCGCGAGGGGGGAGGACAGGTTCTCGGTCACGCCGATCACGTTCACGCCCTTCTCGCGGGCGACCGAGACGATCGGGAAAAGCTCGTCGGTCTTCCCTCCGCGGGAGGTCCAGAGAAGCACGTCTCCCTTTTCGAGAAAACCGAGCCCGCCGTGTACCGCCTCCGCGGGAGAAAGGAATCGCGCCGGACGGTCGCAGCAGCACATCAGGTGCGCGAAATGACGCGCGGCGATCCCGCTGTGCCCGCAGCCGGTCGAGGCGATCCGGGGCGCCGAAACGAGCAGTTCCGCCGCCTTGAGAAAGTTCTCCCGGTCGATGACCTTCGCCGTTTGGAGGATGGATTCGCTCTCGGTCGAAAACGCGGCAAGCGCCGCGTCGAGGATCTTGTCCTTCATTTCCCGTGTACCTCGTCCCAGGTCTTGCGGAGCGTCCAGAGCATTTCCTCCGCCGCCGCTTCGGGATCCTTCGCCTTCATCACGCCGCTGGTGCAGCCGGTCGCCTGCGCGCCCGCGCGAATGACGTTCGCCACGTCGTCGGGGCCGGAGATACCCGCGCCCTGCAGGACCATGATATCGGGATTGATGCGTCTGACCGCCTCGATGGTATCGCGGACGTAGCCCATATCGCTCGCAACGCCGGTCCCGATCAGTTCGGTCGGCTCCGCAACGATGAGGTTCGGGGACATCAGAGCGACCTGCCGGATCTCCTCGACGCTGTCGGCGCAGACGATCGAGGCAAGCCCGACCTCGTCGGCGCGGGCGATGCTCTCCCGGATCTGGTCGAGTGTCAATTTCTTCTCCGCGTGGTTCAGCATCACGCCGACGGCGCCCGCCGCCTTGATCGACTCGGGCAGGACCGAGCCCAGCCCCCGCCCCGGACGGAGCGTGTCCATGTGCTGCGCGTAGACGTGGATGTTCTCGGTGTTCTCCGCGATCAGACGGATATCGACGTACTGGGGGGTCACGATCACGTCAAGGTCGTATTTTCCCGCCACCTCGTCGATCTTCTTCGCGAGTTTGAGCATCCGCTCGCCCCACATAAAGCATTTGGGTCCGATCTCGAAATAGGGGGCGCGGATCTTATAGTTCTTATACATTCTCGGTTCCTTTCGGTACTTGATTCATTTTCTCGTCGAGCGCGGCGAAACGAAGATACGCGTCCTCGTAATCCGCGCCGGAGGGAACGTAGCGTTTGTCGGGACGGACGAGTTTTCCCGCCGCGTCCGAAACCGACGGGAACGCGCCGACGCCGACGGCGGCGAACACCGCGCATCCGAGGCACGCGGTCTCGCTCTCGCTGACCGTGCGAAGCGTCTTCCCCGTCACGTCCGCCTTGATCTGCGCCCAGAGGGGGCTCGACGCGCCGCCGCCGGTAATGCGGATCTCGCGGATCGAATCCGCCCCGATATAGGCGAGGTCCTCGCGGAGCAGAAACGCGATGGATTCCATGATCGCACGGGCGAAATGACCTCTCGTATGCGCGAGGGTCACGCCCGAAAAAACGGCGGTCGCCTCGGGATTGTACTTGGGCATCGTCGAGCCCGTAAAATACGGCAGAACGGTCATTCCGTCCGATCCCGCTGGGATCTTCTCCGCGAGTCCGTCGAGTTCCCGGAAGGAGAAGTTCTCGGAAAAGTTGTTCTTGAACCATTTGAGCGCCATTCCCGCGGTGCTCGACCACAGGATCCGGCAGTATTTGCCCTCGATCGCGTGGAGGTGGCACGGAATGATGCTCGCGGGATCGTAGGGCGGGATCGAGTCGGTCATCGCGCAGATCGCCATGATCGTCCCGGTCATCTCGCTGATCTCGCTCTCGTCCACGACGCCGCAGCCGACGGTACCCGCGATCTGATCGAGGGCTCCCGTGACGACCTTGATCCCCTTGTATTCCCCGCATACCGTCATACTCGGCAGGATCTTCGGGAAACGGGATTCCGGCAGACCGATATATTCCTGCATCTCGCGCCACCAATCGCGCTTCGAGATATCGAAGTAGACCGACGAGGACTGGATGGTGGGCTCGGTCACGAAGTTCCCGGTCAGCCGGTAGAGGATCCAGTCTTCCAGCAAAAACACCTTTTCGATCTTTTGGAAGATCTCGGGGCGGTTGCGCTTGAACCAGAGCAGTTTGCACGCCGGCCAGCCCGCGGTGATCTCGGGTTGACCCGTGACCTCGTACACGCGTTTCAGACCGAAGTCGCGCTTGACCTCCTCCGCCTCGCGTTCGGCGCGGTTGTCGAGCCAGACGACGGCGGGATACAGGGGTTTGCCGGATCCGTCGCAGAGGATCATGGTCTCTCCCTGCGTATCGACCGAGAGCGCGTCGGGCGTACCGCACTCCTTCGAGAGTTCCGCGATCACCCGCTCGTAATCCCTGATCCGCTCCTCCGCCTCGCTGATCGTCTCAATAGGGAATCCATATCCTCTCGCCACCAGCGCGTGGCAGTGCCGGCATTCGATCCGGTAGGTCTTTTCCTTTGTTTTTGGCCTGTCTGCCATCCGGACGACTTCCACCTCGCCGCCGCAGTAGGGACAGGGCCGAACATTTTTCATACCGTCCGCCTCCTTCCGAAAAATAAAAGGGAGGGAGACCTTATTCGGTCTTCCCTTCCGTTTCCTTGAGCGCCCTTTCGAACAGTTCGTTCTGCCGGTGCTCGAGCTCCAGCATCCGATCCCGGTCATAGCGCTGACAATCCGCGTTGTTGTCAACGATTTCCACCGTCCGATTATACCGCTTCTCGAGTTCATCGAGGCGCCTGTGGTTGGATCTTCCCATTTTCCAACCGCCCCAGGCAGCTCCGATCGTCGCTCCGCAGAATATCGGAAAGATGTTGTCCTTGACTCCGCGCCAGATTTTGCCAGCTGTAACCTTGATCTTTGCCTTTGTCGCTTCCGTCATAATGAAACACTCCTTTCGTTTTTAGCGTTCATTAGACAGTCTGTTTTTGTTGCGACTCCGGAGCGCAGTCGATCACCTTCGTCGCCCGCAGGCCGAACAGCTCTGCCGCGCTGTCCAGCGTCTGGATCTGGGCAACCAGGTCTTCCCGCTCTTTGGCGATTTTGGCTATTTCCGCTCCAAGGCGGACAATCTCCTTTTTCAGCTGAACGCGTTTCATGCCAAATTCGAGCCGCAGG
>CACZAZ010000110.1 GCA_902779285.1 uncultured Ruminococcus sp. | reverse complement strand
ACACCACCGTCGAGGAAACGACGGCGGAAGCGACCACCGCCCCCGCCACCACGACCAAAAAACAGCACGTACACGTTCCCGAAGCGAATTACACGATCGACCTTGCTCCGACCTGTTCGACCGAGGGTGAAAAGTCGCTGTACTGCGCTGAATGCGGACAGGCGATTCCGGGAACGACCGAGAAGATCGAGATTGATCCCAAAGCGCACAAAGTCGAGGATTGGGACACCGACGCACCGACCCTGCTCGACCCGACCGGCAGCCGGACCGGCGTCTGCGTCTACTGTCAAAGCCCGATCGAAGAAGAGTTGACCTTTGAACACGACGTGCAGACCTTCACGACCGCGAGCACCGGCAAATTCACCGCCGGGTACGCGACGCTGGGCGAGATCCGCGGCGACAAGCACTTCTACCCGACCGACGCGAATCCCGAAGGTCTTGATCTTCTGGTCGAGTACTCGGTCCTCTGGAACGAGTCGCTCCTCAATCTTGACGTATCGGACGACAGAATGCCGACCATCGACACCCGTTTCGTTCCCGACGCGTCCGGCAAGAAAGGCAACTCAGGCATCGTCCGCTGGGAACTTGCCGCCGATACCACGTCGAGATGGTGCACCTGTAAGTTCGCGGGCGGATTTGAGGTCGCCGCGTTCGATTACGGCGGACCCGAAAACCCCTATCCCCGATTCAACGAGACGGTCGACGACGTCACCGCATACCCGAACATCGGCGGCGCCAACCTCGGCGACGGCGAGCCGCTCGGCGAGACGCAATGGGGCTGGCACCGCGTCAGCATCCGCTACCGTGAAGAGGTGACCAACGTAAACGAAGTAAAAGTCGGCTCCGCCGAGGCGACCTACTACCTCCAGGTCTGGGTCTACATTGACGGCACGCTCGTCCTTCACAATTACGGTTCCGATCACAAGTGGGGCGGCGACGGTTCCGACCGTAAGCTCTACTCTGCCGCGTACGACGGCGAGGGCGGGATCAAATACACCGAAAACGACGATCTGTATCTGCACGGCGCGTTCCTCGATTCGACGAAGATGAGAGAAGGCACCGGTTACTTCGAGATCGCAGACTACTCCGTGACCCTCGGTCCCGACTTCGTTCAGGACGTCTGCAAGGTGTATAACCCCGTCGAGACCCAA
This sequence comes from uncultured Ruminococcus sp., assembly GCA_902779285.1. GTDB lineage: Bacteria > Bacillota > Clostridia > Oscillospirales > CAG-272 > UBA1740. The sequence goes on along the minus strand of CACZAZ010000110.1, from coordinate 2,530 downwards.
ATGGACGTTGAAGAGGGCGTTTCCGTCCCCACGACCATGTGGTACACGCTGAAGCACGTCCACGTCCCTGCGGAAGAGTTCACGATCGATCTCGAGCCGAACTGCACGACACCGGGATCCAAATCCAAGCACTGCACGGTCTGCGGTATCATCATCGAGGATACGATCACCCCGATCGAGCCGACCGCGACGGAAGGACACACCCCGGCGGAGAATTATACGATCGACCGGGCGCCGACCTGCACCGTCCCCGGTTCGAGGTCCAAGCATTGCACCGTCTGCGGTGAGATCGTTCCCGAAACGGTCGAGCCGATCGATATGATCGCCCATACTCCGGCAATCGAATATACGGTCGATCTCGCGCCGACCTGTATCGCCGTCGGCTCCAAGTCCAAGCACTGCACGGTCTGCGACGCGATCCTTGCGGATACGGTCGAAGAGATCGAGATCGACCCCACGGCGCACAGCATTCCCGAAGGCACGATCACGGTCGCCCCGACCCTTCTTGCCGACGGAACGAAAGCCGGCGAATGCGAACTCTGCCACAACGCGGCGGAAGTCTCCGTCACCTACGAGCCGCCGATCATTGCCCTTCGCGCAGGTCAGAAAACGAAGTTTACCGCGGATCCCAAGACGCTCGGCGACATCCGCGGAGAAAACCATTACTACGAAGCGGGTAACGACCTCCTGATCGAGTACTCGATCCTCTGGGACGAAGCGTTCCTGGGTATGCGCCAGAATTCGAGCACGATCACCGCCGTTGAAACCAGACTTGCCACCAACGCGACGGGCACGAGCAACAACCACGCTATCCTTCGTCTGAATCTCGACGACGACACCCAATCCGAATGGGTCTACTGCAAGTACGCGGGCGGCATCGAGGTCGGCGCTTGGGGCACGGGCGACAGCGAGCTCGACAACCCGTACCCGAGATTCGACCAAAACAACGCAGACGTGACCGCCTACCCGAATATCGGCGGCGCGAACGCAGGCGACGGTCAGCCGCTCGGCGATACGCAGTGGGGCTGGCACCGCGTCAGCATCCGTTACCGTGAGGAAGTGACCAACGTCGACGCGGTCAAGGCGGGCGAAGCCGCGACCTACAAACTCACGATGTGGGTCTACATCGACGGCGTCCTCGTCCTTCACTTCTCCGATTCGGATCATATGAGAAACGGCGTTTCCTACAAACTCTTCACGGCTGCGTCCGACGGAGAGGGCGGGATCACCTACGTTGAGAACGACGCTCTGTATCTGCACGGCGCGTTTATGGATTCGACGAGACTCGAGGACGGCAAGGATCCGGGCTACTCCTCGATCGCGGACTACTCCGTGACCGTCGGCACGAATTTCGTGCAGAACGTCAAGAAAGTGACCAATCCCACCGAAACGACGTGGGAGATCGCTTCGGGCGTGACCGTCCCCTCGACCATGTGGTACGAACTCGCAGACTGACCGATCGTCTCCCTCCCGAGCGCGTCTCCCGACGCGCTCGGGTTTTCGCAAAAGAAGCATCCGCTGCGTTCTTGAGCAGACGCAGAAAAAAGGAGCCCTTTCATGTCCAAACGCCATTTCATCATTCAATGCGTTTTCTTATCGTTGAGTTTCTGCTTGTTTTTCTCTTTGTTCGTTTCCCTGACGAGTTCCCTTGCAAGACCCGTCGAAGAACCGCAATATCGGGAATTCACCCTCCTCTCGACGGAAAGGATATACCATATCCGTAGTGGGGTCCAATACAACGTCTACGTGGAAGAAACCGACAAGCCGCTGAGAATCTACAATATCGTTTATCTCTACGCGGACTTTGACGTTGACGCGCTCGAGGCGATACCGTCGGGCGAAACGATCACGGCAGGCATCGAGAAAGAGAGACGTTCAAAGATCGATGTTTCCTCGCTGAAGTACGGGGATCAGACCATTCTCTCGTTCGAGAGTTACGTCTACGCGCAAAGACGCAACCAAGTGATCGGGATCGTCGTTACGTCGATCTTATCTCTTATGTTTTCGGTTTGTTTCTTCTGGGGAGTGATCAGTTACAAAAAGAAGGGGAACGTGATCATGTTCGGCGGAGGCGAAAAGGATTTCGACGAGTCGACGGATCAAACGGAATAAGAAGCGAAAAGGCATCCTTTGTTATGCAGTAAACCCGCAGACCGACAAACCGAACAAACGACCGGGCGCGCAAACGAATGCGCGCCCGGTTCATATACAAAAAAAACGGGAGCCGGATCGAAAGCCGGCTCCCGTTAAAAGGTTACTCCTCGACGGTGGGGGTAGGAATGTCGATATCCGGGATGTTGACCGTGATCGAAGTGCAGTAGAAGGTATTATCCCACTGATCCTGATACAGCAGGCAGAGCCCCGTTTCGGCGTCGATGATATACTTCTCCTGGGTTTCGTCATTCTGATAGAGATACGCTTCACGGTCCAATCTGGAATAGGTGAACGCGGTCTTGGTGAACGACTTGCCGTCGCAGTTTGCGAAGCGGAGCGCGTACTCGCGGAACTCGGAGAGAACGATGTCGTTCAG
>CACZAZ010000109.1 GCA_902779285.1 uncultured Ruminococcus sp. | reverse complement strand
CCTCCGTATTTCTCGTTGTACGCCCGGAGGCTCTTGGCGATCACCTCGCGGGCGGCGACGTGCCCCTCGGTCTTCGATACGTAGGTCTTCTTCCCCTCCAGCTGCTTGTAGACCGTGAAGAAATGCTCCATCTCCGCCATCATGTGTTCGGGCAGGTCGTGGATCGATCTGTAGCCCGAGTAGGACGGATCGCTGAACGGCAGGGCGATGATCTTCTCGTCCATTTCCCCGCCGTCCTCCATCGAAATCACGCCGATCGGGAAACAGCGGACCAGCGAGCAGTTCAAAATGGATTCCGAGCACATCACGAGAACGTCGAGCGGGTCGCCGTCCTCCGAGAGCGTGCGCGGGATGAATCCGTAGTTCGCGGGATAGTGGGTCGAGGTGTAGAGGACGCGGTTCAGGATCAGCATCCCGGTCTCTTTGTCGAGTTCGTATTTCTGTTTCTGCCCCTTGGTGATCTCGATATACGCGATAAAGTCCCGGGGCGTGATGCGTTCGGGCGAAATGTCGTGCCAGATATTCATCGGTTTCTCCTGTATTGAAAATCCCTCGGGCGCCGTCTTGCGACGGCGCCCGAGATCGTACTTCACTTATCCTGTTCGGTCTTTTGCGCGCGGGCTTTTTCCTCCTTTTCGGAATCCGCAGCGAGTTCGATAAAGAGCAGATTGCCGAGCAGGACGAAGAGATAGACGGCGAACGGGATGACCTGCGCGATCACGGCGCCCTTGACCCCCGCGGGAGCGATGATGAGGATGATCAGACCGACGACAAACTCGACGAGGCAGTAGATCCCCGAAACGAGCGCCAGGATGATCTTATACACCGGACCGTTCTCTCCCTTTCTCGCGAGCCACGGCGTGGCGATCAGGAGCAGAAACGCGACCTGCATCCACGCGTAGGTGATCCAGACCGATTTGGGATGGACCGAATCGCCGATCAAAAAGAACAGCAGATTGAACAGGATCAGAGGGATGGCGAAAAACGCGCAGAGGATGAGTTTCTTTCTCATTTCGATACCTCTCATTTCTTCGTGTGGTTTCGGGACGGTGGTTTCCCTGTATTTATTTTATATTCGTTTGCCGTTTTTGTCAAGAGCAATCGAACGGAACGGACGAAACGCGAAAAAAAGATCGCGTTCCTCCGCCGATCCGATCGATCCGATTGATCCTTTCGATCGCGGCGGTCGGAACGGTCGGGAGACGCCGGAAACGCGGCAAGTCGGGGATAATTTCCGACCGCCCTCTTCCCTTTTCAAAACGAAAACGCTCCCGGCTTTCGGGAGCGTTTTGATTATTTATCTCTGCGGGCAGGGGGTTCGGAGAAGAATTTTTTATACATTTTGTAGAAGTTGGCGTAGTTGTCGTAGCCGATCGACCGCGCCGCCTCCTTCGCCGGCATCTTGTTGCGGATGAGGTCCGCGGCGTAGACGATCTTCTTCTGCAGGATGTACTGTTTGACCGATATGTTCATCTTCCGGCGGAAGACGTGGCAGAGCGTGGATTTCGAGAGGTAGAGGTGCCGCGCGATATCGTCCAGCGTGATCCGATCGTGGATGTGGCGGTCGATATACTCCGAGATCTGGTGGATCATGGGATCGGATTCACCGAGCGAGCCGACCGAACTGTACATGATGCGGTGGTAGAGGATCTGGACCAGAATGCTCTCGACGAGCGGTCCGTAGCGGTCGGGATCCGGCATCTGGAGGACCTCCGCCAGCGGGTCGAGCACCTGCTTCAGAAACGGATGGACGTAGAAGGGCTCTTCACCGATCGCCGTCACGACCTCCTCGCGGATCTGCTCGGGGATGAGATCGCGGTCGAACAGAATGGTCACGCGGCGGTAGTTCCCGCTCTTGACCGAAAAGACGCTGTGGTAGAGATGAGGCGGGATGATCGCCATGTGGTAGGGCTGGAGTTCGACCCGTTTTCCCTCGACGATGATATGGACGGCGCCCTCGTAGACCGCGATCAGCTCGAACGACAGATGACAATGCGTGTCGAATATCCGCTTGGATCCCGTGATCTCCTCACGGTACGCGAATTCGGTATGCCCCGTTTTCAGTATTCTTTGCATCGGATGTCTTGCCTCCGGAAAACATTTTCTTTATTATAACAGATGTTTGCAAAAAAAGCAATCATTTTCATAAAAAAAAGAATTGACTGACAAAAAGGTTATGCTATAATTGAATATATAAGCAAAATAGCGCATAGATCAAAAAGATAATCGGAGCGAAAATGCTGAACGAAACTTTGCTTTTCGGGTCGCTTACGATCCCGAACCGCGTCGTGTTCCAGCCGATGGAGGGCTGCGACTGCGCGGAGGACGGAACGCCGGGCGAACTGACCGTCAAAAAGTACATGAACGCCGCCCGTTCGGGCGCGGGGCTGATCTGGCTGGAGGCGACCGCCGTCACCCCCGAAGGGAGGACCAATCCGCGTCAGATGATGCTGACCCGGGCGAATCTCCCCGCTTTTAAGAAACTGACGTCGGATATGCGCCAAACGGCGATGGAGGAGACCGGGATCCGTCCCGTGATCTTCATCCAACTGACCCATTCGGGCAGACAGAGCGTCGTCCCGATGATCGCCTACCGCCATCCGCTCTACGAGGCGACGCGCCCTTTGACCGACGCCAATATCGTCACGGACGAGTACCTTTCGACCCTCCCCGCCCTGTACGCCGAGACCGCGAAGCTTGCCGTCGAAGCGGGCTTTGACGGCGTGGACGTGAAGTCCTGTCACGGGTATCTGTTCCAGGAGCTTCTCTCCGCCTTTACCCGTCCGGGCAATTACGGCGGGAGTTTCGAGAACCGCACGCGGCTCTATATCGATTCGATCCGCGCGGTCAGGGCGGCGCTGCCGAAGGGCTTTCCGATCGTGACCCGGCTCAGCGTCTCGGACGTGATCCCCTATCCCTACGGATTCGGGACCGACGAGAAAGGCGATCTCGACCTGACCGAGCCCGACCGCCTGATCGCCCTGCTGATCGACGAGGGGATCTCGATGCTGAACGTCACGCTCGGCAACCCCTACTACAATTCGTTCGTCAACCGTCCCTACCGCGCCCCCGCCGGAGCGCCCGAGACCCCGGACGTCGGGCTTGCCCGCTTCGAGCAAGTGGAGAAACATATCAAGACGCTCTTTCCATGCCTTCCGCTCGTCGGATCGGGACTGTCCTTCTACCGCGCGGATCTGATGGAACGCGCCGAGAGCCAGCTGGAGCGCGGGATCTGCGACCTGGTCGGCTTCGGTCGGATGACGCTCGCCTATCCCTCGTTCTACCGCGACTGGCTGGCGGGCAGGTTCGACCCCAAAAAGACGTGCGTCGCCTGCTCGAAATGCACGGGGCTGATGCGGGCGAAATGCGTGTCGGGCTGCGCCGTTTTCAACGAGTATTACAGAAACCTTTACAAGGAGAAAGTAGAATGCAAAAAGTAGCCGTCGTCACCGGTTCCTATCAGGGGATCGGCAGAGGGATCGCGGACGCCCTGAAGTCCGCGGGGTACAAGGTCGTTTATTCCGACGTTCACGACTCGATGGAGGGTGAACTCTACTGCAAGTGCGACATCTCGAAAGCCGCGGACCGCGAGAAACTCGCCGATTTCGTTGAGACGGAATGCGGGCGGATCGACCTGCTCGTCAACAATGCGGGGGTCGCCTGCAAGGTGCGGCTCGACATCCTCGAAACCACCGAGGAGAGTTTCGACCGCGTGGTCGGGATCAACACGAAGGGCACGTTCTTTATGTGTCAGACCTTTGCGAACCGGATGATCGCGGAGCAGAAGAAGGGG
>CACZAZ010000108.1 GCA_902779285.1 uncultured Ruminococcus sp. | reverse complement strand
TGGGACGAGACCGACAAATACCTCGATCAGGCGGTGCTGTCCGGTATCTCAAGCGTTCGGATCGTTCACGGGAAAGGCACCGGCGCTCTGAAAAAGGCGATCTGGGAACACCTGAAAAACGACAGGCGCGTCAAAAGCTTCCGTCTCGGCAACTACGGCGAGGGGGACAGCGGCGTGACCGTCGTCGAACTCAAATAAAATACGCGGCGAAGATTTCTTCGCCGCGTTTTATTATTGCACTTCGAGCTCCGGAGCCATCAAGATCCCGTTCTCGGTTTCGCCCGCCTTGATCGCGGCGAACATTTGGTCGATGGTCTCGAACTTCACGTCGGACGAGATCGCGCCGCGCCTGATCTGCTTGATATTGTGGCAATCGCTGCCGTAAACGGTGGGAAGTCCGAACAGTTTTGCGTAGCCCGCCGCAAGGTCGTTTTCCTCGTCGGGGCGGTTGGCGTTCACGATCTCGACCGCATCCACGTTTTTCGCGAGGATGATCAGATTGCTACCCGGCAAACGGAAGGGATGCGCCTGCGTGACGTAACCGCCCTCGCTATGTACCCAATTCACGAACTCGTCCACTCTCATCGTCTCGATCTCTGGGTGCGCGATCATTTGTTCGGGGCTGATGCCGTAGGTCGGAAAGTGGTTCCACCCGTTGTCTTTGCATTGGAACTCGAAACCGAACCAGACCTGAAAGCCGATCTTGTCGCCTTCCTGTTTCGCGTCTTCGTATCCTTTCGCAAAGAGGCGGACCCTCTCTTCCCAGGGCAGTTCTTTCGGAACGGCGCAGTTCCCGTTGAAGAAATGGTCGGTCACGACGAACCCGGCGAATCCGAGTTCGGCGTAGCGCCTGACGTGTTCGGCGCCTGTCGAAACTCCGCATTTGCTGACTTGAACGGTGTGAAGGTGGAGTTCATAGAGGTACTTTTTCATGGAATATGCCTTTCATTAAAAAATAATCAGTTGTTTCGGGACGGTTTTTTCTTCTGCACGTTCGACGCGATCGTTTTTAAGTATTCGATCTCGTCGTCGGTCAAGTATCTCCAGCGTCCGACCGAAAGTCCGTTCAGTTTCAGTTCTCCGATCGAGACGCGGTTGAGCCGTTTGACCGAAAGCCCCGCCGCTTCGCACATCCGCCGGATCTGGCGGTTTCTGCCCTCGTAGAGGTCCATTTTCAGAACGGTCCCGGTCTCGTCGATCCTATGTACCTTGACGTCGACGGGGAGGATGGGCTTTCCGTCCAGTTCGATCGGGGAGCGTAGGATCTGCATCTGTTCCTCGGTCACTTCTCCCGCCACCTTGACCCGGTAACTTTTCGGGACGCTGTGCCGCGGATGGGTCAGTTTGTTCGCAAGGTCTCCGTCGTCGGTGAAGAGCAACATCCCCTCGGAAACGAGGTCGAGCCGTCCGACGGGATAAACGCGGGCGTGGACCGCCGAAAGCAGTTCGGTCACGCATTTCCGCCCCCGTTCGTCGGTCATACTGGTCAGGTAGCCGCGGGGTTTATTCAACATGACGTAGGTGTATTCTTTCCGTCTAGCGCGGACGGGTTTGCCCTGATATTGTACGACGTCGCGCGCGGGATCGATCTTGTCGCCGAGCGAGGCAGGGTGACCGTTTACCGTCACGTCTCCCGCCTCGATCGCCGCCTCCGCCGCGCGCCGAGACATCAGCCCGCAGTCGGAAAAGTATTTCTGTATTCTGATCTTTTCGTTATCTGTCATGGAAAAATCCCTTTTTGTATTTGATCTCCCCGACAGCGACCGACGCAACCAAAGGAGAGTAACCGACGGTCTTTCCGTTCAGCGCGTACTCGACGGAGCCGACGATCTCACCCTCTTTGAGCGGAGCCGCAAGAAAGCGGGGAAGCTTGACCGCGCGCTCCGGCAAGGGAGATCCCTTCGGCAGGGCAAGCGCGATCGCCTCGGAGTTTCTGACGCTTACGGTTTCGGCTGTTCCGTTCAGGACGGGAAGTTCGATCGAATACTCGCCCGGTTGCAGGAGCGTCCGTTTTTCAAGCAGCGAAAAACCGTATTCCAAAAGCGCCGCGTGGTCGTTCCAGTCGTTCGGAGCGTTGAGCGTCACCGCGATCAGCATTTCTCCGTCCCGCTCGGCGGCGGTAACAAGACATCTGCCGCACTTCTTGGTGAATCCGGTTTTCACGCCGATACAGCCGGGGAACAGATCCAGCATCTTGTTGTGGTTGCGGAGATACCGTGTAGTTCCGTCCGCGCCCTCGATCGCGTAGCGTTTGGTCGAGACGATCGCTCGGAACGTTTCGTTTTCGAGCGCCGCCGCGGTGATCTTCGCAAGGTCCTTGGCGGTAGAATAGTGATCCTCCGCGTCAAGACCGTGGGGATTTGCAAAATGCGAGTCCGAAAGACCGTAAGAGACGGCGGTTTCGTTCATCCGTTCGGCAAACCGATCGACCGTCCCCGAATCAAGGATCGCAAGGGCTGACGCGGCGTCGTTTGCGCTCGCGAGCAGAAGACCGTAGAGCAGTTCCCGTACCGTCATCGTCTCTCCCGCTTTGAGATACAGGGAGGAGCCCTCGACGCCGCACGCCTCCGGCGGGATCGTGACGGTCCTGTCAAGATCCTCATCGCGTTCCAGAACGGTCAGGGCGGTGACGATCTTGGTCGTGCTGGCGATCCCGCGGCGGAGGTCCGCGTTCTTCTCGCAGAGGAAGGACTCCGACGCCGGATGATACAGGATCGCGGACGCGGCGGAGGTTTGCACTTCCCGATCTGCTTCGACTTTAACGACGGGAAAAGCGCACAGCAAGAGCGCGCAAGTTAAAAGGACGGAAAAAACGGATTTCGGGCGCAAGAACGTCTGACCTCCTTCGGACGGGTTTTACGGATATTGTCCCCGCCCGGGATCAGGTCATTCGTTCTCGTCCCCGGATTCTTTTTCCTCGGTTTCCGTCGTTTCTGCGTCTTCCTCTTGGGCTTCGTCCTTCTTTTTCTTCTTCGAAGCGAACGTCTTCTTGATCTTCTCGAAGACCGCGGGAGCACGCTCGAGCAGAGCGGTCAAGGCGTCGTTCTTCTCGTTCGTGATCGGGAGGACCGATACGTTCCCCTCGGGGGAGATCACGAGAAACGCAACCGGCATAAGCGATACGCCGGTCCCGCCGCCGCCGCCGAAGTTGGGCTCGCCCATCGCGTACTCTTTCAGATCGGGCTTGGCTTTCAGTTTCTTGCCGTAATCAAGACCGCCGCCGACGAAACCCATCGAGAGCTTCGAGACAGGGATCACGGTTACGCCCGACGCCGTCGTGATCGGCGAGCCGATGATGGTCTCCGAATCCGAAATCTCTTTCAGACTCTTTAAGGAGTTGCCGATCATTTCGGACAGATTCGAATTTTCCTTCATTTCCATAGTATCGTTTTCCTTTCGGGATAATTATTCGTTGGTCTTCGCGCCGCCGTTTTTCGGCTGCGATTTCTTTTTGTGTTTGCCTTTGTTCTTTCCGTTCCCCGACGTCAGAAAGACGAACAGGATGCGGAGCGCCCCGATCACACGGGCGGAGAGGATCAGATCGACGTCGGCTTTGGTTTTTCCCCCGACAAAGTCGGCTTTGACCGTAACCTCGTCTCTGCCGCGGCACTTGACGCGGGCGACGGAACGGTCGACGAACTCGATCAGCCCCGACATCGCCGCGCTGATAGCACCGTAGAGCAGGGCGGTCTTCGCCGCGTCGTCGGTCGAGACAGTCACGACGATCCGTCTGGCGCGCAGCGTAAGCGTACCGGGGAGACGGTCGACCATCCGCTGAAGCAGCCGGGTGATCCGTTCGATCTGCCAAAGGAGCGGGACCTTCTTTTCGGTCGGCGCCTCCGCGGGCGCGGTCTCTTTTTCTTCCGATCCTTCGGGCTGTTCCTCTTTTTGATGCCCTTCGATCAAGCGGGTCGCGTCCTCGATCTTCATCTTTTTGCGGATGATAAACCAGGAAAGGCAGAAGCCGGAGCCGTTCTCGTTGAAAAAGACGCGCAGCCGGACGCGGGAGAAAAGGAACAGGAGGATCAGGAGAACGAGAGAACCGAAAACGGTCAGAACGATATATCCGGCGCCCATCGTTTCGTCTCCTTTCTGTCTGTTCGCTCAGTTCTCTTGTCCCAGGATCAGTTCCGCTTTTGA
>CACZAZ010000107.1 GCA_902779285.1 uncultured Ruminococcus sp. | reverse complement strand
GCGGAAACCGTTCCTTGCCATTATGCCGTTACCACCTTGCTTGCCTTTTCAAGACCGAGTTTCTTGATCGCGTCTTCGCGCATCTTGTACTTCAGGATCTTGCCCGCGACGTTCATCGGGAAACTGTCGACGAAATCGACGTAACGCGGGACCTTATGCCGCGCCATGTGCGAGTTGACGTACTCCTTCATCTCCTCGACGGTCATACTTTCGCCCGGTTTGAGGATGACGCACGCCATGATCTCCTCGCCGTACTGCTCGTCGGGGACGCCGATCACCTGCACGTCCTGAACTTTCGGATGCGTGTAGATGAACTCCTCGATCTCCTTCGGGTAGATGTTCTCGCCGCCGCGGATGATCATATCCTTCAGCCGTCCCGTGATGCGGAAGTTGCCCTCCTTGGTGCGGGCGGCGAGGTCGCCGGTATGCAGCCAGCCGTCGGCGTCGATCGCGGAGGCGGTCGCCTTCGGCATCTTGTAGTAGCCCTTCATGATGTTGTACCCGCGCGCGACGAACTCGCCCGTCACCTCGTCGGGGCATTCTTCTCCGGTCTCGGGGTCGACGATCTTACATTCGATCTCGGGCATCGGTCGTCCGACCGTCCCCACGCGCACCTCGATCGGGTCGTCGGTCGACGACATGGTGCATCCGGGTGACGCCTCGGTCTGTCCGTAGACGATCGTGATCTCGGTCATGTGCATCTTCTCGACCACGTCCTGCATCACCGAGATCGGGCAGGGGCTGCCCGCCATGATGCCGGTCCGCATATACGAGAAGTCGGTCTTCGGGAAATCGGGGTGACCCAGCATCGCGATAAACATGGTCGGCACGCCGTGGAAGGCGGTGATGTGTTCGTTATGGATGCAGGCGAGCGCCGGTTTCGGGGAGAAGTAGGGAAGCGGGAGCAGGGTCGCGCCGTGGGTCATCGACGCCGTCATCGCCAGCACCATCCCGAAGCAATGGAACATCGGCACCTGGATCATCATGCGGTCGGCGGTGGACAGATCCATCCGGTCGCCGATGCACTTACCGTTGTTGACGATATTGCGGTGGGTCAGCATAACGCCCTTCGGGAACCCGGTCGTCCCCGAGGTGTACTGCATATTGCAGACGTCGTCGGGCGAGACCTTCGACGCCATCCGGCGGAGTTCCTCCGGGGGAACTTTGTCGGCGTAGCCGAGCGCCTCCTCCCAGGTCAGGCATCCCTTCTGCCGGAAGCCGACCGTGATGACGTTGCGCAAAAACGGCAGACGGCGGGCGTGGAGCTGACGCCCCTGTTTCACCGACGAAAGTTCGGGGCAGAGTTCCGCCATGATCCCGGAATAGTCCGAATCGCGGAAGCCCTCGACCATCACCAGCGTATGGGTGTCGGACTGTTTCAGAAGGTACTCCGCCTCGTGGATCTTGTAGGCGGTATTCATCGTGACGAGGACCGCCCCGATCTTGGTGGTCGCCCAGAATGCGATATACCATTGCGGCACGTTGGTCGCCCAGACCGCGACGTGGTGTCCCGCGCGCACGCCGAGAGCGATCAGAGCCCGGGCGAACTCGTCGACGTCCCGGCGGAACTCGGTATAGGTGCGGGTGTAGTCGAGCGTCGTGTAGCGGAAGGCGTACTGATCGGGGAACTCCTCGACCATCTTATCAAGCACTTGCGGGAAGGTCGCGTCGATCAGAAGATCCTTCTTCCACGGGAAGTTGCCGGTATGCGCCCGGTTCCAGTAGAGCGCGCGCTCGTTGGTCCGGGGGTCCGAAAACTGCTTCATATATCCCTCGAACTGCGCGAGAACGATCTCCATATCGTCGAGTTCGGGACACCACGCGGGATCCCAGACGAGAGACAAAAAACCGTCGTAGTTGACCGAGCGGAGCGCCCGCATCACGTCGGGGAACGGGATCTCGCCCTCGCCCATCAGAACGTGGGTGCAGCCGTCTTTCGTTCTCGCGATATCCGAGAAATGGACGTGCCGGACGTAGGCGCCGAGGTTGCGGACCACCGTTTCGGGGTCGTCCCCGCCGACGAGATACGCCTCCGCGACCTCCCACAGAGCGGCGAGCCGATCCGACGCGAACTGCTCGAGAATATCGCGAAGCACCTCGGTTTTGGCAAAAACCCCCGACGTTTCGAGCAGAATGGTGACACCCTGCGCCTCCGCTTCGGGGAGGGTCGCTTCGATCAGCCGCGCGGTCTTCTCGCGTGCTTCGTCGGCGTCGGTGGAGTCGGTGCGGACGCGGAGCATCCTGATCCCGAGATCGCCCGCGATCGCAAGACAGCGAAGGATCTCGTCCTTGGCGCGGTCAAACGGGGTCGCGGCGGGGTCCGACAGAACGTCGAGACACGGCACCGACAGTTTTCTGTCGTAGAGCTTCCGTTTGGTCGCGGCGGCGGCGTGTCCGTAGAACGCCCCGTCCCTCTCGGTAAAGAGAGGACCGTTGATGTTATGCAGTTCGATACCCGAGAAGCCGGTCGCCTCCGCCATATCGCAGAGGTCGTCGAACGATCTGCCGTGCCAGCCCTTGGTCGAAAAAGAGAGTTTCATCTTCAGTTTTCCTCGTAAACGATCTTATTGACGGCGTTCAGGTACGCCCGGATCGCGGCGCCGAGAATATCGGTCGAAACGCCGTTGCCCGAATAGAGTTTCCCGCCCGAACGAAGTCGGATGAGGGCGGACCCGACGGCTTCCTGTCCCTCCGTGATCGCCTGGATCTTGAAATCGTCGAGTTCGTAGCGATGCCCGATCACGCTCTCCAGCGCGCGGAACGCCGCGTCGATCGGACCGTCCCCGATGGAGACGCCGTGCAGGGTCTTTCCGTTCGCCGTGAGGGTGAGCTGCGCCGACGCCGAGATGATATTGCCCGAGTTGATGACGTAGTTTTCAAGTTGATAGGTCGCCGGGACCTGCATCGCGGAACTCGCGACGATCGCCTCGAGTTCGCGCTCTCCCACGGTCTTCTTGCCCGCGACGCGGCGCACCTCGTCCGAGACCAGAGCGAGGTCCTCGTCCGAGAGGTCGTAGCCCAGCCGCGCGACGGCGGCGGCGATCGCCTCGGCGTCGGCGTCGGGATCGAGCTTGATCGCGCCCTCGTCTCCGCCCTTCGCCGTGATCGAGGGGGAAGCGTCCTTGCGCCCTTCGCCGATCCATTCGATCTGGCGGACGGTACGGTGCAGTTCGGTGACGGCGAGCCGCGACGAGAGTTTGATGTCGCCCCCGCGGTTGCGGATCAGGTCGGAGAAGGTCGCAAGACTCGTGACGTCCCCGCCGACCGAGGTCTTGACGCCGGAAGCTTTCCCGCGCACGGCGAGCAGCGAGCAGGCGACCGCCAGCCCGTTGAGATCCGACGCCGAAACGTAGACCGGGACCCCGGCGACGTCCGCGATCCGAGACACGAACGAGGCGAAATCGTCGGGCATCATCGAGGCTGCGGTATCGGAAAGCGTCACGCAGCAAGCCCCCGCTTCGACCGCGGCTTTGATCGCGTCGCAGAGAAACGCCTCCTCCGCCCGGGTCGCGTCAATCGCCTCGAACTCGACCTCGGGAACGACGGCTTTCGCCTGTCCCACGACCTCGCGGATCCATTCGATCATCTTCTGCGGCTTCTTATGCGCCGTATATTCCATCCCGACGGGCGAGAGGGGAAGCGCGATGCGGATCCGCCCGTGTTTGGTCGCGGAGAGCGCTTCGGCGGCGAGCTTCACGCTCTCGGCGTCGAGCCCCGCCTCGACCGAGACCACCGCGTCCTTGACGAAAGCGGAGAGGGTACGCACGCACAGCGGATCGGCGCGCGCGTCCTTCACCGGCGGCAGTTCGATCACGTCCACGCGGATCTTTTCAAGCAGTCGCGCGATCTCCAGTTTCTCTTTGAAAGTGAACTTGCGTTCGGAGGAGAGCGTGCGGTCGGAAATAACGATCTGTTTCATTTCCTGTCCTTCCTTTTCTTTTTCGCTTCGGAAAACAAAAAGCCCCCGAAGCCGTATTCGGCTTCAGGGACGATCAATTGATCGCGGTACCACCCTGATTCCCGTCGTATGACGGGCGCTCGTCGGATACTTCCATATCCTCTGCCTTGGTAACGGGGCAAGCCGTAGACGCCTAACCCGGGATCGGGTTCAGCGCCTCTGCTCGGGAGTGAGAGTTCGATCTCCTGCGTCACCGGCTTACACCAACCGCCGGCTCTCTTTGCACGCTTTCTTCGATGGAA
>CACZAZ010000106.1 GCA_902779285.1 uncultured Ruminococcus sp. | reverse complement strand
TGTCGACTGCCAGAATAACAGCTGTCAAAATTGACTGTCTTTTAAGCCTGTCAATGGTCTGCTGCTTGGATACTCCGCCAACAGAGATGTAATAGGCCGGCGGGATATCCGGCTGATGCCGATGTAAAACGCAAAGGCTGACGGCATCGATAGCAGCCTCGCAGATGTAAGCGACTGCAGCATCAGGAGCCGACCGATACCACCAGAACCCCCTTGGCGGGCGCAAGTTCGTTTTTGCGGACTTGCATACCCGTCAAGGGGGCTTTTTTTCGGAACAGGTCGGCGGAAAACGCCCGATCCGCTACGGTTCCCGCCGGAATCCCGATGGTGGCAGAGGGCGCAAGCCCTCAAGCCGTTTGGCAACAAGCGGCGCAGATAGATGACCGCGGCGTGCTTTGCACGCACAGAACCCGGCTTACAAACCCGATAACAAGAATACAACAAGAGAACCACCTCTCGGGTGGTTCTCTTGTTGTAATGAAATGTTCGCTTCGCGAACGTGATATGCGCTTCGCGCGTGAAATGTCGCTCCGCGCCGTGAAATGCCGCGGGGGACCCCCTGCCCCCTGAACGCGGCGTGACGGTTACGTTTATAACCTGATCGTGCCGATCGCTCCGCCCCGACAATAGGAGACGCCGAAATTCCGATCCAATAAAGAAACCCGCTCGCGTTCGCGAGCGGGTTTCAACGTCAGATGCGTTTTGCTATGCGAGGATCTCAAACAGAGTGAAAAGCTTTAACGAATCATAAAGATTCCATTCGTTTTTCGATCTGCGCTGTAGGGGTTCCCCGGCGTGAGGACGCGGGACGTCGAGGACGCCGTCCCCTACACCCTGCGGGGGAACGGGACGTCGTGGACGCCGTCCCCTACCGCTCGCGCGGGTTATTGTTATCAAACAAGCGCAGGTGCGTGCTAGGGGTTCCCCGACGCGAACTTGAGAGCGTTGGGGGTTCCCGTGCATCCGCGCGGCGTCCCGTGCAGAATCCCCGTTCTCGACCCGACGGCGTACGCCCGTACGTCAAGCGGTCGAGAACGGGGAGAGGAAAACGAATTCAAATAAAAAAGAAGAAAACCACCCGCCGCGGCGGGTGGTTTTCATCCTTAATTTGCGTTTATCAATGCAAGAAGTTTTCACAGAGCAGAAAGCTTAAACGGATCATTATAATCATCCATTCGTTTTCCGGTCTGTGCGCGCATACGCGCGTCGTCAAGGTATCAGGTTGCCGAAGTCATAGGAGGACCATTCCCCTTCGGGCAGATTCCCGTCTATCTCCATATTCGGCGCCGCTCCCGGCGTCAGGGTAACTGCCGATCCGGCGGGCGCTGTGAAGACGAGAAGCCCGCCCTCGGAGGTCGCGACGTCATAATCGACGGTCTTTCCGCCGACGGTGACGGTCCAGCTGCCCGCGGCAACGCCCGAAACGTAGTAGTGCTTCAGTCCCTCTCCGGGCGCGGTGAAGGTGAACGCCGAATCCCGGCGGGTCGCGCTCGTCACGAAGACGGCCGCGGTGTTGCCGATCACGGCGCCCTTGACCTCGGAGGTCGAGAAGCCGGTCGCCGTCATCCCGACGGGGTTCACGCCGTTATCGCAGACGTACATCACGTTCAGGAGCTGATCGACCGCGTTGCCGGTCGCCGGGCTGATCTCGACGCGTCCCCAGTAGCCGTCGTCTTTGGTGTTCGGGGAGTTCAGCTGCTCGTAGTTGTTGGCGCCGTTGCGGTTGACCAGATAGTTCTGTCCGTCGCCGCCGCGCCGGGTGATCGTGACGTTGTTGCCGATCACGTTCTGCAGGACGAGTTTGCCGTCGCCGTTCACAACGGTCACGGTTTTGCCGTCGATGGTCGGCTCGGTCACGGTGTGGAGCAGGAAGGTCTTCTTAAAATTGCCGTTCTTCGCGTTGATGTTGTCGAAGACGAAGAAGAACATCGGCACCTGATCGCTCCCGGTATCGTAGACCGTCAGCATCCTTCTCGTGACCTCGTTTGCGACCGAACTGTCGTAGGCGGGCGCGATATTGCCGGCGATATAGGCGTAGGTCGGCGTGGTCTCTGCCCGGTCGGCGTAGGCGTACTCGACCCCGGTGACCTCACCCATCTTATAGGTATTGCTCTGCCAGTTGTCGTAGGAGCCGGGTTCGCCGCGCCGTTTCTGACCGCCGCTGTAATAGTAGCTGTCGGACGTTTTGAGAGACGAATTATAGATCAGAAGCGAGTTGTGCGCGATGGTCGCCTGGTGGTAATAGTAGTGATGATCGTTCCCGTAGCCGTCGTAGACGCCCGAGTCGCCCGCCAGACGCGCGCGGTAGATGATCTGGAACGAGCCGGAGTCGTAGTGCTCGTGGTTGCCGTTGGTGCGGACGCCGATCTTCATCAGGACCAGCGCCTGTCTGCCGCCCCACGAATTGCGGGCGATGATCTGCCCGAGCCAGCCGCCGTTGTAGCGGATCAAGGGCATATCGTCGTGCCGATCCGCCGCCGGCGTGATATTGTGCGAACTGCAGATCAGGGTTTCGGCGGGGCTCGCCATCACGGTAAAGCTGGAATTGAACTTGGAATAACTCCACTTGAAATACTCGAGCTGCGCCCGCATCGTCGCGTCGTCAAAGAGGTGCGACGAGAGCAGGGAGGCGCGGCCGTAGTCGATAAAGTCGCCGTAGGCAACCTGATCGTCGCCCGAAGCGAGGGCGTAGTTCTTGCCGCCGATATTGCGCCATTCGTAGGAGTAGACGGTGCGCATGACCTCTTTCATATTCGCTTCGCTCTCGTAGGGGAAGACGCCGGTGGCGCACTTGATAAGCAGCGCGGAATAGAGGTCGGAAGTGAAGCGGATGCGGACGTAGAGCGACGACCCCTGCGGGTACATCTGCGCCCGGTAGAACTCGTTCCGAACGGGAACGAACTCGTTATAGAAACGGTATGCGATATAGTTCCACCAGCCGGGATACTCGTCGTAGATCGCGATGGCGAACGACAGATAGTCGCGCAGGATCTGATACTCGCAGCCGTGTCCCGAAACGGCGTTCTGTCCGGACGGAGGGAAACCGACCTCCATCCGAGCGCCCGAATCGTTCGATCCCTCGCAGCACTTCTTCTGCACGGCGAGGACGATCTGCGTTTTGTCGGCGTCGGTCAGCAGATCGTGGCACCAGTCGTAAACGCACGCCGCGTTATACATCACGTGACCGAACGTGCGGCATTGGTCGCCGTCGATCTCGCGGAAATCCATCCGTTTGAGGTATTCCTTCAGCGCCCGGATCGCGAGATACCCGTTCGCCTTGTTGCCTGTCAACTGATAGTCGAGCGCGAGCATCTGCAACTTGTCGAGCACACCGCCCTCAAAGTTGTGATAGCCGTCGTCGCGATCGGGGTCGGCGGGGCCGATTTCGCCGTAGGTGCGGTCGTCGTACGCCGCGACGTAGTAGCGGCTCTTGACCTCGTCGGAGGCGTTTTCAAGCGCGGTCCGGATGCCCGGAATATCGCTCTCGGTGAACATCACGCGCGGGTGCTGCCCCGCGGTCGGGTGCTGTGCGAGGTAGGTGGGAGACGTGCCTTTCCCGAGGTCGGTCCGAATGCTGCCCGACGCGAAATCGGAGTTCGAGTATTGGGCTGCCGCAGTCTGCCACTGGGCGACCTCGGTTTCGTAGGCGTCGACGTCGACCGCCACCACGACGTCGCCGCAGCGATCGCAGACCGCCGCCTGCCGTCCGGGGTCAAGCGCCGTCGGTGCTGCGAAGATCTGCCCGTAATCGTGAAGGTTGTCGTGCCCGAAGGCGCCGCAAGCCGTGATGTCCCGCGCGTCGAGATAGCGGATCCCCTGCCCGTCCTCAACGAAGGGACGGAGGTAGATCGGCGTACCGAAACTTGCGTTCGGGATATTCCGCACTCTGACCGCCACCCAATACCGTCCGGCGGGCGCCTCGATCAGTTGCCCGTTCGCGCGCACCGCCGAGTGGACCGTAGTGGTCTGATACGTCGTGCAGCCGCTCGCCCCGATCGTCGGGTTGCTTGCCGTTTTCGAGAGAACGAAGCCGACGCGGGTATAGTCGAGCGAGCCGATCGTGAACAGGAACCGCAGGTCGGTACTCGCCGACGCGAGCGAATCGCCCGTAACGGTCTGATAACTGAAGCCCTGCATTTCCTCCGCGGGCGCCTCGGCGGATCCGGGGAGCGTGAAGAGCAGTACCAGCGCGACCGCCAGCACCGCCGTCACGATCAGAGCGGACGCGATCGTCCTTCTCTTTTTGGACGCGTTTTCCATAGTCGTCTCCTTTTGCGGTTATTCTCCGGGATCGGAGTAAACGATTTGTAGACTTATATTATACAAGATAAAGAAAAGAATTGCAAGCGTTTCACATGAATCAAATCAAAAAAAGAAACAGAAACGAAACGCAGGAGGACGGGCGTTCCCCGGCGTGCGCTTGCGAGCGCCGTCATTCAAACCACTCGGGGTGTTTTTTGACCGCGTTTCGGACGCTAACGCAGAACGGGAGTCTTTTCGGGTAGCCCCAAACGTGGAAGAGTCCGCGCGGGGCGATGAGATCTCCGTTTTCGACCTTCCCCGCCGCGGCGTAAAGGATCGGGAGCGACGCCTTTTCGGGAGAGTGGGTGAAGGGATAGAGCAGGGCGTGTCCCCATCTGCTCCACGTCGGGCGGGGTCCGGTCTTTTCTTTTGCAAGGAGGGGGGTTTTAGTGATCCCGGGGTGCGCCGCGACGAAAATCGGGGCGGAGACGGTCGGGGCGGCGCTCTTTTTCAGGACGTAGCCCGAGAGCAGAAACTTGCTTCTCGCGTAGGCAAGATAACCGCTCGGCTGATCGTCGGACTTGGGTTTGGTTTTCACGCTTCCCTTCTTGTCGACGAGACTTGTGACGAACACGGCGCGGCCGTCGGGGGACAGGAGACGCTCGGTCGCCTCCGCGAGCGAAACCGTCCCGACGAAATTGATCCCGACCGTCGCGGGGAGCCCGTCGGGAGTTTTGGTCTCCTTCGGATAGTAGACCCCGGCGCAATGAACGAACACGTCGATCTTCGGGGCGATCCCCGCAAGGCGGGCGGAAAACTCCGTGATCGAATCGCGGCGGGACAGATCGAGCGGCAACAGGTCAAGCGAGCCCTCCGGGAACTCTTTCAGCAGACGGGCGAGCGCCTCCCTTCCCTTGTTTTCGTCGCGGCAGGCGAGGATCACGCGGGGGTGAAGCGAGAGCAGACCCCGCGCCGTCTCGAAGCCCAGCCCGCCGTTCGACCGGGTTGTGGTCGGAGTACGCGAATCCGGTATCGACGACGCCCGAGGACGTGACCTTCACGTTGCCCGAAACCAAAAATCCGTCGATCGTCACGCGGAACTGTTCGGGATTGTAGGGGCCGTCCGCGTTCCGGCAGGAAGCGACGGGATTCGCGGAATCGTAGGGCGCGACGAGGGTCATCCCGGTCCCGTCGAGGGTGCCTTCGGGGATGGGCTGCGCCCAGGTGTAACCGTCGCTCGGGACGCCGAAGAGGGCGCCCGAGTTGCCGAGCAGATCCTTGTTGAAGTCGCCGGCGCCGATCACGTAGTTGCCCGCCTCGTATTCGCGCTTCATATCCGAGAGCAGGAGGTTCAGCTGTTCGATCGCGATCTTGCCGTCCGAGGTATACGCCGACAGATGGAAGTTGTAGACGACGATCTCTTTTCCGTTTTCGGTCGGGATGCGCGAGACCGAGAAGCAGCGGTCGAGGTCGATCAGTTTCATAAGCGAAGTTTCGACCGGCAGTTCGACCCGCGACGCAGACGAGATCCCGAAACGCGAGAAGGTCTTGATCCCGGTCAGGGCGGCGCCGTGGGGCTTGGTGAAGGGATAGCACAGGTAGGCGCAATCCCAGTTGACGGCGTAAACCGACGTATAGCCGGGGAGCGCCTCGGTGAAGGCGACGTCCTCGTCGACCTTGCAGGCGCGCTGCGAACGCTTGTCCACCTCTTGCAGAAGGAGCAGATCGGGGTCTTTTTCACCGATCAGGGAAACGATCCCGTCGATCACCTCTTTGACCGCGTCTGCGGACTTGGCGCGGCTTCCCTTGCCTCCGTCCATAAAGAAACCGAAGTCGGGGGTGTAGGCGCAGAAACCGATATTGTAGGAGAGCAGTTTGTATTCGGTCCCCGCCTCGGGTTTGGCGGTCTTTTCGTTCACGATCTCAAGTTCGGGTTGGTCGCCTACGCGGTGATAGGAGAGGATCAGATAGAGGAAATAGCCGATCAGGAGGACGAGGATCAAGGCGATCGGGATGAGGATCGAGAGCAGGACCGTTTTGAGTTTGGAGCGTTTCTTGATTCCCATGGCGGTTTATCCTTTCTTTTTCGGATCAAAGTCCTTTTTTGAAGTTCAGAACGATCGATTCGCGGGTCGGCTGCAGTTGGGTCAGTTTCACACCCGCGGCGGTCAGCATACGGCGGGAAACCTTGGTCATCTCGGTCTCGGCGTACTTGTCGGACAGGTAGATCACCTCGCGGATGCCCGACTGGATGATCGCCTTCGCGCACTCGTTGCAGGGGAACAGATCGACGTAGATCCGCGCGCCCGCGACCCGCCGCCCTCCGGCGTTCAGGATCGCGTTCAATTCGGCGTGGACGACGTAGGGGTACTTGGTCTGCCCCGGCGTATCGCCCGCGCGGTCCCACGGGAACTCGTCGTCGGAACAGCCGTATGGAAAGCCGTTGTAGCCGGTCGAGACGATCCTCTGATTCTCGTCGACGATGCACGCGCCGACCTGGGTGTTCGGGTCCTTCGACCGCTCCGCGGCGAGCAGCGAAACGCCCATAAAGTATTCGTCCCAACTGATGTATCCGTCTCGTTTCATAGGGTCCTCTCTCTCCCGGAACGGCGGTCCCCGCCCCGGGCTTTTTTTCTATTGTAACATAAAAAGAAAGAAAAATCTACCCGGAAAAAGAAAAAAGAGACAAAACGACCGCGGGGCTGGACGAAAAAGCGGCGTCTTTTCCCCTCTCACGGTTTTTCTTTCGGTTTTTGAAAAAAAGTCTTGCAAAGCGCAAAAACTTGTGTTATAATACTTGCGTTCGCACGAACGTGCGGACAATACGGAGAGGTATCGAAGCGGTCATAACGGGGCTGACTCGAAATCAGTTTGGGCGCAAGCCCACGTGGGTTCGAATCCCACCCTCTCCGCCAAACAGGGCGGGCACCCTCGCGAGGGGGTGCCCGCCCTGTTTGACGGAGACGAAGCGCCGCTTCGAACCCTCCGAGTTTCCGCGCCGGAGGCGCGGAAACTCTCATTTCACGCCCTCCTTTATAGTTCCCCTTTTCTTTTTGTCGGGCGTGAAATAGGGGGTAGCATCATTCGCGGCTTGCCGCGGATGATGCGTCGAATCCCTTTCCTGCGGTTGCATTTCAGCAAACGAAAACTCTTTGCTCCACCTCATCCGTCACTCCGTGCCACCTTCCCCTCAAGGGGAAGGCTTGGTACGTGCGCCGCGGAGCGGCGCGCTTGTATATATCAAGCACCCGTCAGAGTGCCATTTGTAAATTTATATTATTTGTAATTAATTGATGTTGCATTTTTGGGAATCGTCTGATATAATTATATTATCATAAAATGCATTGTTTTTAAGTCGATGTATAAATCTTATCAAGGCAATTATTCATTAAAAGAATCTTGATTTTTTATTTTCCACCCGTGAGAAAGCGATCGCCGCCAGATGTGAGCCATGCGCTCGCTGCAAACCTTAATAATAGAAAGGGCAAATGCTATGACGAAGGAACACCAAGAGGAAATTAACGAAAGATTGCAGGAAATAAACAGACTACTTGAATACTATCACCCCTTTGAAAAATACATAATTATCGCATTAATTGCTGGCGCAATTGGATTTATAGTTCTTGCTTTTACAATTACATATTGGGCATTGCTGATTTACCTCGTCATACTTTTGGGGGTTGGAGTCATAAACCGAGGTAAAAAAACAGATTCATCTTTAACAGAGAGTCAGATTGAAAAGGCGGTTTCCGATCACGTAAGAATAATTATGGCGATTATTCGAGAAGATGAACATCCCGAATTGCCAAAGCAGAGGGTTTATACAAATACTATTAGTAGTGTTGAGACTTCGTATTTCAAATTGTGTGGATGTGACTCTTTATATGGCGCATTTGTCAAGCGCTTCCCTAATATGGACACCCCAAAATTAAGGTCTTTTTTGAAAACTAAAAAGAATTTTTTCTAATTGGTGTCTGGTTCCTAAAACGAAAAGGGTGGGATAGTATTTCGCGCCTGCCTTTTTGCAAGTATTCAATATAGGTTGCTACCACCCCGCCAACAACAGGGGCGTCCCCATTCGGGGGCGCCCCTGTTGCGTCGAATCCCGATCTTCGGTTACCCGTCCCGTTTTCGTCGCATCGCCCGCCGTCGGGGTTGCAAACGACCCGAAAATATGGTATAATATAGAGAGGAATCTATCCGACGGACGGGGGGATCGAAATGAAAACGTTTTTTATCGTCGCGGACGTTCATTCGTTCTACGACGAGATGATCGCGGCGCTGAACGAGCAGGGGTACGACAGAAAGGACCCCGACCATATTTTCGTGTGTCTCGGCGACCTGCTCGACCGGGGCGAGAAGCCGCTGGAGTGCCTTGATTTCGTCAATTCCCTGCCCCCGAAGCGCAAACTCCTGATCCGCGGGAATCACGAAGATCTGATCGAGGACTGCATTTACCGGCGGAGTTTTCTGTACCGCGACCTGCACAACGGGACCGAGAAAACGGTCGTCGCGCTGTCGGGGCTATCCTACGAGCAGTTTTACGAGGGCGATTACCGTCCCCGCGTCCAAGCGATCCAAGAGCACCCCGCGCTGCAGCGGTATCTTTCCGATCTCGTCGACTACGCGGAACTGGGGGACTATATCCTGGTCCACGGCTGGGTCCCGCGCGCCTCGGAATCGCGGGGTCGCGACTGGCGGCGCGGCGACTGGTACCGCGCGAGATGGGCGAACGGTATGGAGGAATGGAAAAACGGCGTCCGTCCGCGGGGCAAAACCGTGATCTGCGGGCATTGGCACGCCAGTTGGGGACACGCGGTCATCGACAAGTCCTGCCCCGAGTTCGGTCCGGGCGCCGACTTCTCGCCCTTCTCCCGCAAGGGGATCCTCGCGATCGACGCCTGCACCGCCTACTCGCACAAGGTGAACTGCGTCAAGCTCGCGTTCCCGGAGGAAAACAGGCGGTAACCCCCTCCCCGCCCCCCCAAAAAAACGCACCGCCTCTCTTTCAAGCGAAGGAGAGGCGGTGATTTGTTGAGAGTTCAAAACGCTACGGTCCCGGTTATCGGGTCGCAGCAGACCCGCGTCGGCAGAGGACGGCGTGCTGTTTTATCGTCCTCCGTATTTCTCGTTGTACGCCCGGATGCTCTTGGCGATCACCTCGCGG
>CACZAZ010000105.1 GCA_902779285.1 uncultured Ruminococcus sp. | reverse complement strand
TCGCCGCCGTCGTCCGTCTTTACGCGGAACGCGCTGGGAGAATCCCCGATATCTTTTCCCGCCTTCAGGTCGAGTTCAAAGAAACGCGGGACGAAGTTCCCCTCCTCGATCTCGTCCTGCAAATGCTGGATCAGGATCTCGCTCGATTTTCTGAGTTTGCCGAAGAGATGCTCCATGCGCGCCGTTTTTTCGATGCCCTGCCCCACCTTGTCAAGGTACTTCTCCGAATACTCCTTGACGAACTCTTCGATCTCTTTCGGTCCGGGCGCGTTCGGGTCGGCGGCGTTTTTCCGGAAGAATTCCTCGAGGATCGCGTGAACGTAGCTCCCGATATCGTTCGCCCCGAATTCCGCGCGTTCGATCTCGTTGAGTTTCAGAACGCTGCTGCAGAAGTCGGAGAGCGGACACTTGCGGATCTTTTCCAGCCGGCTGTGCGAGAGGGTCATCCCGTTCGGGAACAGTTCGCTTGCGACGGAAATCGGGACCGACAGATCGGAATTGGGGATCGGACGTTTGGCGGCTTCGACCAGTTTCCTGCCCTTTTCGTCACGGGACAGTTCCCTTGCGAGCGCGGGATAGATCGGATCGCCCGAAAGCCGTCCGATCGAGAAGAGCGCCTCTTCCCTCGTCCGGAGGTAGAAGAGAGGCGAAAGATCCGACGTCCGGATCGATTTGACCCCCTTCGGGAGCAGCGTCCTGATCCGTCCGAGGACGGTCGAAGGGGTGCGCTGCGCGGTGAGGTCGACGCCGAGACCGTTGGTGACGATCGTGACCGAAACGGAGGGAGCGGATACTGCGCGCAGAAAGCCGAACAGTTCACGGGAGGCGCGGACCTCGCGCGACGAGCCGATCTTGACCCCGAGCGCGGAGAGCCGTTCGACGTCGCTCTCCGAAAAATAGCCGCTTCCCCGGACGGCGCCGGGAAATTCTCCCTCGTTTGCGCCGAACAGATAAACGTGCTTCACCCCGCCCGCGCGGAGCAGATCCGCCGAGCCGATCAAGACTTCGTCGGAGGACGACGGGATGCGCCCGACGTCGGAGGTGCGGCAGACGAGGTCGAAGAGCGTCGAGAACTCCTCCGCCGTCACGATCTCGTCCCCGAGCACCGCGTCGAGGGTATCGAGGGCGTCTGCCGCCACCTCCCAAAAGCGTTCGTAGAGATCGGCGCGTTCGGCGTCGCCGTCCTCTCGCGCGAGTTTGGCGCGTTCGATCAGCTGTTCGGGGACGTTCAGTTCGTTAAGGTATGCGCGGATCGCCTCGCGGTGTTTCGAGACCTCCTGCGTTTTCGACGCGGCTTCGAGTTTGCGGAGCGGGCCCAGCACCTTTTCTTTCGCCCGGTTGACGTCGTCGAGCCACGCGGCGGAATAGCGTTTGGCGCCGTCCGCCGCGGTCCTCCGATCCTTCTCCTCGAATCCGTCGGGATTCTTGGTCCAGGGATCGGGCTTCCGGAAATCGTCGCCCGACAGTTTCCAGATCTCGGAGTAAAGATCGAGTTCGTCCGCTTCGCTGTCGGAAAGCCCCGAAAAGCCGCACTTGACGACCGAGATCACGTCGTTCGGGCGGTAGTTCCCGGTCACGACGCGATAGGCGGAGGCGACGAGTTTCAGCGGCTCGAGGACCGAAAGATCGACGCGCCGCGAGAAGAAATAGGGGATGCCGTTGCGGTCGAGATCGACGTCGAGGACGCCGCGGTAGAGTTCCGGGTCCCCCGACAGGATCGCGAGATCGCGGTAGTGCGCGGGATCTTCTTTGTCCCGGGTCTTTTGCAGGATATCCGCCGCGACGAAACGCGACGCGACGTAGGGGTCCTCCGCCGTGACGATCCGCACCGAGCCGTCGTCGGTGATATCTTCGTCGGCGTACGGCTCGTAATCGACGTCGAACAGGTGAGCGGTCAGATGCTTGATCGCCCTCGAGTCGGTGCGCCGGTTGCCGCCGAGTTTGGTCTCGTCCCATTTGACCCCGGCTGCTTCCGCCATCCGGATCAGCCGTTCGCGGGTCTTGACCGGCTCCCGGTAGCAGAGCGCCGCTTCGGGATGGGCGGGCAGCGGAAGGGTGACCGTGATCTCCGACGTTTTTAGTAGCGCCTCGATCACGGCATACTGCTGTTCGGTAAATCCCGTGAAACTGTCGAAATAGAAATTCGATCCGCAGAAGAACTTCGACCGTTTCATCCGCTCCGCCAGACTGCCGAGGATGTTCTCGGAATCGGCGTAGCGGGACGAGAGGATCCCGCGGTATTCCGACAAAACGAGCGAAACGTCGCGGACGCGCTTGACCAGCCGCGCGTCCGAGGGGGCGTTCCCGGTACTGAGTTTGGTTTCCGCCTCGGAGAGTTCGTCGACGCCGACGCGGCCCGCCGACAGTTCGCGGACCACCGAAAGATACCGATCAAGCGACGGGGGATCGAGCGAGGGGACCTCCGACAGATATCCTTTTCCGGTTTCCTCTCCCGTTCCGGGAGGCGGGGTCAGTTTGCGGAGCGCCAACCACATGGCGAGCGTGCGCGCGGTCCGGTCGGCGTAACGGAGAGCGAGCCCCCCCTCGGAGCGGAAGAAGGTGTCTGCGAGCCGTGTGAAGTTGGTCGCCTCGAAAAAGAGGGGCGCGGACGGGGGCATCGCATCCGACTCCGCCATCCGGCGTTCCGCCGCGACGGTGGACTGCTCGGGGACGATCAGAAAATCGCGGGGCTCGCTCTCGGCGGTCCCGGCGAGGATCCCGTCGAGACGATCCGATTTCCTTTTGACCGCGTCGGCGATCCTCTCGTCGAGAAGCCGGGTCTTGCCCGAGCCGACCTCTCCCAGGATCAGATGCAGCATCCGTTTTTCCTCCTTCGTTTTTTGCTTGCGGCGCTTTGATTTTTGCGGACCGCCCCCGTCACTTTCCGCCCGACGGGATCAGGCGGTAGCCCTTCCCTCTCTCTGCCGAAATGCGGGGCGGATCGGGGAGCCTGTCGAGTTTTTTGCGCAGCGACGAGATCGCCACGCCGAGCGCGTGGGGCGAAAGATCCCTGCCCCCCGTCTTCGCGAGCCGTTCCGTATCGACCGTCGCGCCCGCCTCGGAGAGCGCCGCAAACAGGTCGTATTCCAGCGGCGAGAGCCGGACCGACGAGCCGCCCGAAAAGAGTTCGCGCCCGACCGGGGAAAGCACGGCGCCCCCCGCGGCGGGATCGGGATCGAGCAGCGATTCGAAATCCGCGAACGGGAAAGGGCGGGAGAGATCCGCGTCCTCGCGGTAGCCGACCGTCACGACGCGAACGCCCTCCGGCAATTTTTCGGGGAGCGGAGCGGCGTCCAGATCCCAGAGCAGAAGGTCCGCGCGTTCTCCCCGGTATTTTCGGGGCGTCAAAGCCGTAACGCGGAACCCTCCCGTCCCGTACGCCGAAAGGAATGCGGGCAGATCGGGATCGAGCCCGACGTACAGCACCCTGCCGCGCACGGTCAGGCGCCCTCCCCGAGCAGGCGCCGCGAGAGCGAGAGCGCCTCCGACACCACCTTGTCCATATCGAGATAGCGGTAGAGCCCGAGCCGTCCGCCGAAGACCGTCTTTTCCTCTTGTTCCGCGAGGGCGGCGTAGCGGGCGTACAGGGCGTTGTTGATTTCGTCGTTGACGGGATAATAGGGCTCGTCTCCCTCCGTCCACGCGGCGGGATATTCGCGGGTGATCACGGTCTTCTCCTGCTTGCCGAAAACGAAGTGCTTATGCTCGATGATCCGGGTGAACGGCACGTCGGCGGCGGTGTAGTTGACCACGGCGTTGCCCTGGAAATCCGGGACTTCGAGCGTTTCGGTCTCAAAACGGAGACTGCGGTAGGCGAGATGTCCGAAGCGGGCGCCGTAATACTCGTCGATCCTCCCGGTGAAGATCACCCTGTCCGCCATGGCGTCGAAGGCGGCGCGGTCGGAGAAGTAGTCGGTCGAGAGCAGAACGTCCGAGCCCTCGAGCATCCGTTCGACCATCGCGGTATAACCCTCCTCCGGGATGCCCTGGAGCGGGTCGGAAAAATAGTTGTCGTCGTAGGTGAAACGGAGCGGGAGCCGCCGGATGATGAAGGCGGGGAGTTCGCTGCAGGGTCTTCCCCATTGCTTTTCGGTATAGCCCTTGACGAGTTTGACGTAGATATCCTCGCCCACCAGCGCCAGCGCCTGTTCCTCCAGGTTTTTCACTTCCCGTCCGATATAGGGCGCCCGCGCCTCGTCGATCTTCGCCATCGCTTCGGCGGGGGTCTTCACTCCCCAGAGGGCGTGAAAGGTGTTCATATTGAAGGGGAGATGGTAGAGTTCGAGGTGTGGAAGATGTGCGCGCCGTAGCGATGCACCTCGATCCCCTCGACCGTCTCGGAATAGATATTCCCGGCGATATGGGGGCGGCGGTCGATCACGAGGCAGGATCTGCCCGCATCGGTCGCTTCACGCGCGAAGACGGCGCCGAAAATGCCCGCGCCGACGATCAGAAAGTCATAGTGCCGTTTCATTTCAGTCGTCTCCTTTTTCTTCGTCGGTTCCGTGACCGCTCTCCTTCGCGGGACCGTTCACCGAGAGCCAGTCCGCGGCGAGCCGATTCGCCTCGTCTCTCACCCATTCGGGGGAAAGGATGCGGATCCGGTCTCCGAAGCCGACCGCCCACGAAAGGAACACCGGCGAGACCACCACGCGGATCGATACCCGGAAGGTGTCGGCGCCCTCCCCGTCCGAGAGGAAGGGGCAGTTCTCACCGAAGCGGTCGATCACGACGCCGGCAAGATCCTTTTGCACCGAAAGCAGGACGGTCTCCTCCTCCCCGTGGTACATCCCGAAGAGCATGGATTCGTATTTGCCGGGGTCGGACGCGATCTTCTCCCACGCGTCTCTGCCCTCGCGCGGCGCGTCCTCCTCACGGACCGAGCCGATCTTATCGACGCGGAAATGGCGGAGATCTGCGGCGTCGCGGTCGTAGGCGAGCAGATAGTAATAGTCGCTGTCGCGGGAGAGCAGACAGGGGCTGACGAAGTAGCGTTTTCCGTCGCGGCGGGGACGTCTCGTGTGATCGGGCATCCACTCGTAGTAGAGGAACGAAACGCACCGGTCGTTCGAGATCGAGGCGTGCAGCGCGTCGACCGTCCGGAGCAGTTCGCGATTCTCCTTCGGCACCCGTCCCGAAACGTAGACCTCCCGTTTGAGACGGCGTTCCTCGTAGAGCGAGGTCTCGCCCGTCAGTTTGGAGATCAGCCGGCGGCTCTTGTCGAGCGGGATGAAGCGCGAGGACTGCACGGCGTCGATCAGCAGTTTGAGTTCCGCCGTCTCGAAGCGCCGGGAGCCGAGAAAGCATCCGCCGCCCCGCCCGCGGTTGACGATCACGTCCTCCCCGTCGTCGGAGAGCGCCGCGAGGTCGTCCATCACGGTCTTTCTGTCGCAGGAAAAGCCCGCCGATTCCAGGTGGGCGCGGATGCGGTCGACCGTCACGGGATGTTCCTCGTCGCTCTCGCGCGAAAGGAACCGGAGGACCTCGAGGATCCGTCGTTTCTGATTCGCTTTTTTCGGCATTTCGGGGGGCTCCTCCTTTCGCTTGCGGGGACGCGTAAACTTATTAAATCTATTATAACAAATCCGCGCGAAAAAGTAAACCTCTTTTCCCCGATTCGCTCTTGACATTTTCTTTTTTTATGGTATAGTGGAAATAGATCGAAAAAGGAGGTGCGGTATGGGGAACGATCCGCGCGTGCGCTTCGGCAAAAAGGCGAAAACGGCGCTGTCCGTTCTCGGCTGCCTCCCGCTCCCCTTTTTCCTTGCGCTGCTCGGTCCCCTCGAGGCGTTTTCCTCGAACCGCGAGGAACTCGGCTTCGCGGCGGGCGACTTTCTCCCCCTCTGTATTCTTGTCGGGGGGCTGGCGGCGCTTGCGCTCTTCCTCTTGCTTTTCTTTATTCCGGACGGGGGTTTCCGGGTGGTTTTCCCCGTGATCCTCGCTCTTTCGCTCTCGGTCGTGCTGCTTCCATTCGTCAATCGGCTCTCGGGACTGCCCGGCGACCGGCTCTCGGAGGCGTCCGCGTTTCAAACCGTCTGCGGCGCTCTCCTTCCGATCGTTTTGATCGCGGGGGCTCTCTCTGCGTTCCTTTTCGTCCGCCGCACCGATCTTCTCTTTACGGTCTCGTTCTTTATTCTGATCCCGCTTCTCGTCTCGGGGGCGGTTTCCTTCGTTTCGATCCCGCTCTCGGATCCCGCCGTTTTTTCCCCGCCCCCGGACGAGCTGAAAAAGAGCGGCACCGTCACGACCGAGGGGATCTCGGATCTCGGAGAGGAGGCGGACGTCCTCTATTTCTGCATCGACCGTCTGGACGAGGAGTTCTGCCGCGTCGCGGAGGCGCTCGATCCGACGGTGTTCGACTCGCTCGACGGATTCACGCACTATACCGATCACGTCACGCTCTATTCCAACACCTATCCCGCCGTCTGCTATATGCTGACGGGCTATCAAGCCGATTTTTCCGCCGTGCGCTCGGTGAACTTCCGGGAGGGCTATTCGTCCCCGCGGCTGCTCGGCGCTTTGAAGGAAGCCGGGTATTCGTCGGGGATCTACGCCGACGGGTATTACTGTTTCGGGACGGTGAGGAACATCGCGGACTACGCCGACAACCTGCTCGCGGACGGGCGGTACGAGGTCACGGAGAAAGCCGGATTGTCGCTTGAGATGCTCGCCGTTTCGCTCTTCCGCTCCTCCCCGTCGGTCTTCTCCTCTCTCTTTTCCGATCTCTCGACGGAACTGCTTACCTCGCATCTGTCGTTCGTTCCGACGGACAATTCCGCGATCGCTTTCGGCAGCGGGAACCGCGCCGTCGCAAACGAGCTCGCCCGCCGCGGCTTCGGTACGGTCGCGGGCAAGCGCTTCGCCTACGTCCATATCGAGGGGATGCACGATATCCTCTCGGGCGAAGAAGACCCCGAAAAAACGCTCGCCCGCTTGAAAGAGTGTTTCGCGATGGTCGACGCCTACCTCGACGCGCTCCGCGAAGCGGGGCTGTATCAAAACGCGACGATCGTCGTCACGGGCGACCATCCCAGCCCGGTCAGCGACTGGCGCCCGGTCGAAGAGCCCCGCGTGACCGCCCTGTTCGTCAAGCGGCGGGGCGACGCGGGAACGCCGCTCAAGACCTCGTCGGCGGAGGTGTACCAGGGGCAGATCGCCTCCGAGATCCTCGATTCCGAAGGGATCGGGTTGAACGGATCCGACCCCCCGCCCCTCTCCGAGACCCCGGAGGGCGTGACGGTCGAACGGACCCATCACTTTATCGTCCGCACCTCGGAGGGATTCCGGCTCGAGACCTACCGGATCACGGGACCCGCCGGCGATATCTCAAACTGGGAGCGGCTCGACCCCGTATCCTACAGGAAAGACCCCTATCAATAACCGGATCGAAAGCAAAAAGGAATGGCTGAAACAATGAGAAATCCGATACGCTCCCCGTTGTTCGTTCCCCTCGTTTCGGCGCCCGTCCTCTTCGGGATCGCGGCGCTGATCCTGTCGCTCGGGAACTACGACGGACCGTGGTATTACGTCCTCTACTACCTGCTGCACGTCCTTGCGGCGGGGCTGTATTTCTTCGCTCTGCATCTCTTTTTCCGCGACCTGTCGGGAAAAGGATCCGGGCGGGCGTTCGCTAAAGGGCTCCCGATTCTGATCTCGCTCTCGGTCTACCACCTCGCGATCGCCTTTTTTGAAGCGTACGTCGTGGAGTTCGAGGAAGCGCCGACC
The DNA here is from genome assembly GCA_902779285.1 of uncultured Ruminococcus sp. GTDB lineage: Bacteria > Bacillota > Clostridia > Oscillospirales > CAG-272 > UBA1740. The sequence continues at coordinate 766 of CACZAZ010000105.1, read as the reverse complement.
GCGATCGTCTACGCGCTGCTCTCGCTTTTCACCGATTCGATCCTCGGGGAATGGCTCCCGTTCGCTCTTACCGCCGTCGCCGCCCGGCTGTTTTTCCTCCGCGGCAACGAGACCCCCGCGGGGAAACGGGCGGCTTGGCTGCTCGCCTCTCTCGTCTATTTCCTGTTCCTGCTCGTCGGGCGGATCGCGGAGTTCCGTTCCTATATGTCGGCGCGGCTGGGCGTGGCGGACGAGAAAACGACCGTCTCGTTCCTTCTGTTCGTCGGGATCGATCTTCTCTTCGCTGCCCTCGGTTATCTCGTTCTGTTCCTTTTCGACAGATCTGCAAATAAAGGAGACTCGCTCGGATGATGGAAGAGATCTTTACGCTTTGGGACGATCCGGAGTCGACCAAGATCCGGTTTTACCCCGCGGAAAGCAAGCGGGGCGACGGGACGGTCGTGATCTTCGCCGGGGGCGGGTACTATTTCCGCGCGCCCTACGAGGAGACCGACTACGCCCTGCGGCTGAACGAATACGGGCTGAATACGTTTACGGTGGATTACCGCGTCGCCCCCGACCGCTTCCCTCTCCCGCTGCTCGACGCCAGACGCGCCGTGCGGTTCGTGCGGAAAAACGCGGAGCGTTTCGGGATCGACCCGCATAAGGTCGCCGTGATGGGCTCGTCCGCCGGAGGGCATCTCGCGGCGCTGACGTCGACCTACCGCGCACCGATCGCGGGCGAGGGGGTAGACGACATCGACAAGATCGACTGTTTGCCCGACGC
>CACZAZ010000104.1 GCA_902779285.1 uncultured Ruminococcus sp. | reverse complement strand
CCCGAGAACGAGAGGTTCCTCATCCACGCGTCGAGCCAGCCCACGGACGAGAAATCAAAGAACGAATTGGGGATCGACCACACGTCCTTGAACACCCCGTTCAGCATGGCGTGGCTGACGTCGTTCAGCATATTGACGAACAGGTCGGGCGCGTCGGGGGCGTTCCCCTTGACGGCGAGTTCGATCGGCTCCTGCTGCAATCCGAATTCGAGATCCCAGAATACGAAGTCGGTCTTGATCCCGAGAAGATCCGCCGCCGCCTTGTTGCGTTCGTAGACCATCACTTCGATCAAGGGGGTCTCTCCGTCCACGATCGCGTCGGGACCCTTCAGGTAGATATCGTTTTTCGACCCCTTGACCGCCGTCTGCCTCTCGCTGCACTCGATCTTCAGCGTACGGTCTTTCTCCGCGATCATCGTGATCTTGGGCGCGATCTGTTCCCACTTGTCGGTGGGGACCTCCGTCATCTTCCTCTCCGTCGTGTCCGATTCGGACGCCTCCGGTCCGTTGATCCCGGGCGCGGTCGTTTCGGCGGGTTTCCCGTCCTTCCCGCAGGAAGAAAGCGCAAGGACCGAGAACATAAAACACAGGATCAGGAGCAGAGATACGATTTTTTCAAGCATTGTCCCCCCTATGAAACAGACGTAGGACGGGCGTTTTTTCGGTTATCCCGTCAATTTCCCGTCGGTTCGACCTTCGGGAGGGTGTACCACTTCTGCATAATTCTGCTGAGCGCGCTCTGCTTCGACGTGATGCAGGACGCGTACTGCGTCGCGATAAAGTCGGAGCCCGCCTGGAAGTGCTGTTTTCTCATATAGCTGTGCCACCGGTTGGAGCTGACGCCCGCCACGTCGTCGACGATCTTGTCGCGCCCGTACAGGATGCTGTTGTAGATCAGGTCGAGCATCCGGTCGGTCCCCTGATTGTAGGTCGTGACCTTGTACTTCATCACGATCTGCAAAAACTGTTCGCGGATCGCGGGCGAATGCTCGGTGCAGTACTGCAGATACGCCGACAGCGCCCTCGCCCGGCGGGGATTCGCGTTGACGTTGATCGCACCGACGTCGCCGGTGCTGTAAACGATCGTGTTATAGGATTTCGAGGCGTCGGTCTTCGGGCAGGGGACGACCGAATAGAGATCGGTCATCTGCTGGAAGACCTCGTCCTCGAGCGCGCCGAGCAGCTGCGCGCCCGCAAAGAGCAGTTCCCCCGCGGCGAACTTGGTCTGGTGATACGCGATGCCGGGTTCTTCCGGCGAGTTGCCGGCGTGGGTGTAGTTGGTCGAGAGGGTGCCGGGACCGTCGATCACGCTCTTCACCGCGTCGAAGATCCGATTCAGCCCCGCCGAAGTGTCGGCGTATTTGACCCATTGTTTACCGTTGTACGCGCTCGACGGGTCCTCGATCGGGTTGGCGACGGTCAGTTCCTCGCCGCAGGAGTAGATGAAGCTGCACGCGCATTGACCGCCCTCTCCGAATTCGTCCGCGATGATGCCGAGCCGGTCTCTGATCGAATCGGCGTCGTCTCCGTCGATATCGAGCCAGATCGCCTCCGAGAGCGCGCCCAGCACGTCCCAGGTCCAATTTCCCTCCTCCACGAGGTCGAAGAAACGGGCGGACAGTTCCTCACCCGCGCCGAGTTCCACGCCTTCGCCGAGGATCGCGGGAGCAAGCCGCGCGGCGTTATCGTCCATCATCGTCACGTTGAAGGGCAGGACCGGGATGGCGCGGAACACGTCGAGGAAATAGTCGCTGCCGAGGATGTAGGCGCGGTCGCCCGAGAACGAGAGATTCTCCATCCACGTCTTGAGCCAGCCCTCGGCAGAAAAATCAAAGAACGAATTCGGGATCGACCAGATATCCTTGAACCCCGAGTTCAGCACTTCACGGTTCAGTTCGTAGATCATATTGACGAACAGGTCGGGCGCGTCGGAGGCGTTCCCCTTTACGATGACGTCGATCCTCTCCGCGAGCGAATCAAACCCCTCGTCCAGATAGGAGTATTCCGCCGACGTGCCGAGCAGATCGTGCGCCGCGTTGTTGCGTTCGAAGACCATCACCTGGATCAGCGGCGTTTCGCCGTCCACGACCGCGTCGGGCCCTTTCAGATAGATATCGTTTTTCGAGCTTTTCTCCGCCGTCGTGTGATTGCTGAGTTCGATCCGCAGTTTCCGGTCCTTCTCCACGATGACCTGAACGGTCTGCGCGATCGGCTCCCACTTGTCGGTCGTGACTTCGGCGGTCGTCGCCTCTCCGGTTTCGGCGTCGGTCCCGGTCGGCTCGGTCGACGCCGACTCGGTTTCGGGAGATGTCGTTTCGGCGGGTTTCTCGTCCTTCCCGCAGGAAGAGAGCGCGAACGCCGAAAGGATGAAACACAGGATCAGGAGCGTGGATACGAGTCTCTTTTTCATGGCGTTTTCCTCTTTCTCTATATTAGATTATCAAAAGTCGTTTCAAAAGTCGTTTCGGTTCGGAGGCGCGTTTCTCCCGTCAGTTTCCGGTCGGCTCGACCTTCGGGAGCGTGTACCACGTCTTCATCACGTTGTCGAGCGACGACTGCTTGGACGAAAGAGACGAATCGACCTGCTGCTTGATATAGTCGGAGCCGACGAGAAAGAGCCCGGTCCGCATCAGTCCGTGCCAGCGAGGCTCCACGTTGCGGTCCTCGACCATCTTATCGCGCCCCCAGAGAATAGAGTTGTAGATGATCTCGAGCATCCGGTCGGTACCCTGGTCGTAGGTAGTGACCTTGTATTTCATTACCGTCTGCATAAATTCGTTCCGGATCGCGGGCGAGTGCTCGGTGCAGTACTGCAGATACGCGCTCAGCACTCTCGCCCTGCGGGGATTTGCGTTGACGTTGATCGCGCCCGCGTCGGCACTGTTGAAGATGACCGTGTTGTACGAATAGGAAGCGTCGGCTTTCGGACAGGGGACGACCGAATAAACGTCGGTCATTTCCTGAAAAACGACGTCCTCAAGCCCTCCGAGGGTGCAGACCCCCGCAAAAAGGACCTCGCGGGCGGCGAATTTGGTATGATGGTACGCGAGCCCGGGATTGTCCGTGGTGTTATTCGAGCGGTTGCCTCCGGTCGACAGGGATCCTTGTCCCTCGAACACCGCCTTTACCTGATCGAAGATCTGCCCGATCACCTCCGTATCGGAGGAATAGCGCAGCCATTGCTTGTGGTTGTACGCGCTGCTCTCGTCCTCAATGACGTAATCCTCAATCAGTTGTTTGCCGCAGGAGTAAACGAACGCCGCCGCGACTTCTCCGCCGAACGTGTCCGCGATGATCCCGAGCCGGTCCGTGATCGAATCCTGCTCGTCGCCGTTTTCGTCGACCCAGATTGCCTCGCAGATCTTGCCGAGGACCTCCCAGGTCCAGTTCCCCTCCTCGACCAGATCGAAGAAACGGGGCGTCAGCGTTTCGCCCGCGCCGAGTTCCTCGCCTTCGGAGAGGATCGCGGATGCCAATCTGTCTGCGTTCTCGTCCATCATGGTCATATTAAAGGGGAGAACGTTCGTAGAACGAAAAATGTCCATAAAGTAGTCGCTGCCGAGGACGTAGGCGCGGTCGCCGGTGAACGACAGGTTCTCCATCCATTCCTTGAGCCAGCCCTCGGCAGAAAAATCAAAGAACGAATTCGGGATCGACCACACGTCCTTGAAAACCCCGTTGAGGAGCTCCACGTGCAGGTCGTAGATCATATTGACGAACAGGTCGGGCGCGTCGGGGGCGTTCCCTTTAACGAGGGTGTCGATCTGAGGCGCCTGGCTTCCCCAGCCGTAATCCCACAGAATGAATTCGACCGTCGTCCCGAGCAGATCGTTTGCCGCACGGTTGCGTTCGTAGACCATCTGCTCGATCAGGGGAGTCTCGCCGTCCACGACCGAGTCGGGTCCCTTCAGGTAGACGTCGTTTTTCGACGTTTTGACCGCCGTGAAATCGTTGATACTGCATTCGATCCGCAGTTTCCGGTCCTTCTCCACGATGACCTGAACGGTCTGCGCGATCGGCTCCCACTTGTCGGTGGTGGCTTCAAACGTCGTTGCCTCCGCGGTTTCGGATTCCGACAAAGCGGGCTCGGTCGAGGGCGCGGTCGTTTCGGCGGGTCTCTCGTCCTTCCCGCAGGAAGAGAGCGCGAACGCCGAAAGGATGAAACACAGGATCAGGAGCGTGGATACGAGTCTCTTTTTCATGGCGTTTTCCTCTTCCTCTATATTAGCTTGTCAAAAGTCGTTTCGGTTCGGAGACGCGTTTCTCCCGTCAGTTTCCGGTCGGCTCGACCTTCGGGAGCGTGTACCATTTTTTCAAGAAGTAGTCGAGTTGTTTCTGCTTCGCGGAACGGTAGGTCTCGTACTGGCCCGTGA
>CACZAZ010000103.1 GCA_902779285.1 uncultured Ruminococcus sp. | reverse complement strand
GCACGCCGCCAGCGTTCATCCTGAGCCAGGATCAAACTCTCCAGTGATTATCATAAACCGACGTCTCCGCCGGATCTATGCTTTTTCCGGAGCGCTTTTCTCGCTCTATTACTTTTTCGAGTTTTTCAAAGTTTCTTTTCGGGATTCCTTGCACTTTCACCTTCGTATTTCAACCAAGTATTTCGGTGCTTGAAATTCTGTTGTTCAATTTTCAAAGATCGTGCGCCCACACCCTCCCGGAAGCATCCTCCCTTTCGGGGCGAGCTTTATTATTCTACTATTTCGAGCCCACGTTGTCAAGCGTTTTTCAAAAGTTTTTTCGATTATTTTTCGCTTTCGGCAAACAAAACAGATTTCCCGTCGAACTTCGGCGCGTTTTGTAACAAGAGGACGGAAAGAAGGGGCGTTTCGCCCCCGAAAAGCCGAAACGTCCCGCCGGTTTCCCGGCGGGACGCCCGTCAAGCGGAACGCGGATCAGGGTGATCAGCCGTTCGACTTGATGTCGTTCTCGTACTTCTCGACCATCTTTTTGACCATCTGGCCGCCGACGGATCCGGCTTCGCGCGAGGTGAGGTCGCCGTTGTACCCGTCCTTCAGGTTGACGCCGACGTCAGCCGCCGCCTCCATCTTGAACCGGTCGAGCGCCTTCTGGGACTCGGGGATCGCTGCCTTGTTCTTCGACATTTCGGTTTCTCCTATCTATTTCCTCGAGAAGACTGCGGCGGTCCGCCGCAGCCGGCGATCCACCGTTTTCTTCTCTGTCGCTATTCTGTCTTGCGACGGGGTCTAATATCAGAGGGAATATTTACGGAAAACGCGCCAAATTCCCCGGCGCCGCCATGAATTGGTCGAAAGCGGTTGCTTTTTGAAAAAAGTATGGTATAATATATGGTAACGGCAAAAAACCGACGGTATATAATATAAGGAACAAATATGCAATACCAGCCGAAGGGGGCGCTGCTCCCGAAAAAATGGAATGAGATCGCAGCCCTGCGCGATTATTTTGACGGGGCGATCTTTTTGCTTGCGATGCTTGTCGTCGCGTTCCGGTGGGAAGTGATCGGATGTCTCGTTTTTCTCGGGATCATCGGCGCCACGCTGGTCCTCTCCGACCGACTCTCGGACGTCTTTCTCCCCCTAATCCTGATGACGGTGTTCGTCACGCGCTGCTACGACAGTTTTGACGTTTTCGTCAAGTATATTCCGCTCTACGTCGCCGTAATCCTCTGCGCGATCTTTCATTTTATATATTATCGCGCGAAGCCGAAGATCGGGGGGAGTTTCTTCGGGTTGGTCGCCGTTTCCCTCGCTCTTTTGCTCGGCGGGATCGGGACGCTGCCCGCCTCCGACTATTTCCGTCCGATGACCCTCTACTATGTTCTCGGGCTCGGGATCTTTATGATCCTGATCTACCTTGCGGCGCAGCCCCGCGCCGACGAAGCGGCGCGCGACCGGTTCCTTTTCGGGTTGTTTCTCGCGGGTTGCCTTGCCGCCTATGCCGTTTTGATCTTCTACGTCCGGGGGTGGGCGGAGTTCCGCGAAACGCGGCGCGTCCTCAATTTTCAGTCCTCGAACAACCTCGCGACGTTTTTGATGATCGCGATGCCGATCGGGTTTCTCTACTCCAAGCGGAATCGCGCGCTGATCGTCACCCCGGCGCTCTTCTACCTCGCGACGCTCTTCTGCGACAGCCGCGGCGGCATCTTTCTCGGGACTCTGGAGTTCTTTCTTCTGCTCGCGTTCTTCTGCTTTTACCGTTCTGATTGGTTCCGGCGGGCGTTCTTTATCGGGTTCTTCCTTTTGACCGTCGGGCTGGTTATTCTGTTTCTTCCGCGGGTTTTGACCTTCTATTCGCTCGACAGGAAGATCGACGGTTTTTCAGAACTCACGATCCCGCAGCTTCTCAAGGAAGCGATCAAAAAAGTGGTCGACAACGGCGAAGCGCGCGTCGGGCTGGTCGGGCGATCTCTTGCCGATTTCAGGAAAAACCCCCTCTTCGGCGTCGGGCTGGGGTACAGGGGGAACGAAGATATCTACAACCCCGTCAAGGGCGCGATGAACTGGTACCACATGTGGATCCCGCAGGTCGTCGGGGGGCTCGGGATCGTTGGGATCCTGGCTTACGGGTATCAACTGTTCCTGCGGGTGCGGCTGGCGCTCACGCGGCGAGCGTTCCCCGAGGTCACGCTCTCGCTCTGCTATCTCGGGTTGTTCATGATGTCGCAGGTCAACCCCGGGGAGTTCTGCCCCTTCCCCTACGCAGTAATCGCGACCGTAATCTTTCTCTTCCTCGACGGGGGAAGCGGGATCGAAAAGAAAGAGCGCGGAAAACGGGAGAACGAACCCGAACGCCCCGAATAAAACCGAACGAAAAAGAACTCCGCCGCGGCGGAGTTCTTTTTTTCGTTTTTTCTTATCTTGTGAGAAGCGCGGCGACCTCTTCCGCGATCTCTTCCCCGCCCTCGGCAAGTCCCTCGGAGATCCCGAGCAGAACGATCCCGACCACCACCGCGGCGACGCAGGCGTACTGCGCGATCTTGAGTTTTTCTTTCAGGATCAGGCGCCCGAGCAGAAGCGAGACGATGCAGTAGGAGGCGACCATAGGCGCGGCGACGACGGGCTTGCCCGCCATGGCGAAGACGTAGAAGAACTGTCCGAACTCCTCGCAGAGAGCCGCAGGCCCCTTGTTCACGAGTTCGCGTTTCGCGAAGGGATTATAGGGCTTTTTCTCTTTGATCCAAAGGAAGACCCACGCGCCGATCCCGGCAAGGAAGAAGGTCAGTCCGTAAAGGACCAGGACGTCGATCTCGCCCAGCCCGAGCCCCACCTCTCCGTCGAGAATGATGCCGTCGGCGGAAGTGCCGAGGGTGTCGAACAGGCAGTAAAGGAGCGGGAACAGGAGCGCGAGCGCGCCGAAACGGTACTTGCGGTCGGCTTTTTTCGCCTCACGGTCCGCGTCGTCGGCGGTCTTCCCCGCGAGCGCGAGTTCCTCGGCGCGGGAATACCGCTGCTCGAAAACGGCGAGCGCGATCACGCCGCAGACGATCAGGACCGTGCCGATCAGGGTCGGGACGTCGAACTCGTCGGAGAACGAGGAGATCCGTCCCACGACGAGGAAGTAGACCATCATAAAGATCGCGGACATCGCGCCCGAGGCGTTCTGCACGGGGGAGACGATGCTGACCTCCAGATAGCGGAGCCCGGCGTAGCCGATCACCATCGAGATAATGTAGCAGAGAGAGGCGGGAGAATACTTGACCGCGTTGACGATCAGCCCCGTAAACGAGAACGACGTCTCGGCAAACGGCAGCAGAGCAAAGGCGGCGACCCCCATCACAAGACCCACCCAGACTGCGATCTTCAGATGAGAGTAGCGGTCGGTCTCGTCTGTCCCTTTTTTGTAAAAGAGATCGGCAAAACCCCAGCCGAGAATACAGATCAGCGCAGCGACGAACCAGTTCATTGGACAATCCTCTTTCCGGTGATTCCGCGGTCAAGAATACACACGCCGGATATTGTAGCACATTTTTTTACCGAATGCAACCTGTTTTCGCTATTTTATCAAGGTTTTTTCGGGTCGGGGAGTTCGTTTACCGTCGCGTCGAAAAGATCCTTTAAGAATTCCCTGTCGTCGATCTCCTCTACGAGAAGCATCGGCTTCGCCCCTTCGTAGGGGGTCTCAAGCGGCGCGTCGGGCATCATCTTTTTCGCCGCGTCGGTCGGTTTGACGAGCAAACGGTCGTCGTAGATCCCGCCGACGATCTTTCCTTGATAATACAAGAGATATTCGCCCAGCATCATCCGGTACGAGATCGGGTGCAGGAGCGAGAGTTGGTCGAGGACGAAAGCGAGATAGTCTTTGGAAGAAGGCATTTGCGTTCCCTCCGGTTTTTCAGCCCTCGTAGGGGGTCAGGTCGAAATGATGACGCTCCTCTTTATAGTAAACGTGCCGAACCTGGTCGATCTTGTCGGGCGGCATTTCCGTCGGGTTCCCGTCGGCGTCGGTCACCGCCCAGATGATACGTCTCGCTTGCACCCAGTCGTAGCATTGTTTGAGTTTGGCGATCGCCGTCGCGTCGGGATTCTCGTCTCCGTCGTCGTCGATCCACAGGAACTGACCGTCGTCGAGCAGGAGCAGGACGCTGCCCATGATCCAGTTCACGGGGTACCCGCCGTCCACTTCCGCTTCCACGCGCATTCCTTCGACGTCAAGAAAACGAAGAAGGACGCTTCCCTCGTTCTCGTCGTATCGCATGAAGAGTTCCGCCGTCTTGCTCTCCATATCGTATGAAAAACGTCCGATCGTGAAATCGTGAAACTGGATATTGACCGTATCAAGCTGGATCAGCCCCCGTTCCAGGGCCCTCCCTGTCACACTGGCCGACAGACCCTGCTCGATCATTGTCGCGAGTAGCGCTTTCAGCCCGTCGTAAAAACCGTTGTGATTGTAGAAGATACACGGCGCGCTTTTCAGTTCCAAGGAGAGCATGGACATGATCTCGGTGATCTCCTCCAGCGTACCGGTCCCGCCCGGCAGAGCGACAAACGCGTCACCGAGTTCCGCCATTTTCGCTTTTCGTTCCGGAATATCCCGCGTAACGATCAGACGGGTGAGCCCCTCGAATTGCAGTTCCCGCTCCACGAAGAAGGACGGCTCGACCCCGATCACTTCTCCGCCGGAAGCGACGGCGCTTTTTGCCAGAACGCCCATCAGCCCGGATTTCGAGCCGCCGTAAACGAGACGGTTGCCGCTCTCTCCGATCCGGGTCCCGAGTTTTCGGACCGCCTCTTTCAGCGAGGGGTCGTTTCCTTCGCAGGCGCCGAGATAAACCGTTACGTTCATGTTTTTCTCCTTATCATATCGTCTTTTCAACGGTGAAGCGACTTCATAGGGTTTGCTGCTGTGAAACACCGAACACTTTGTCGCATCGGTTCAAATCGAGAAAGATCCGGATCCCCTCTTCGGTTTCTCCCTCTTACAGCGTTTTTTCCATTATACCTGAAACCCGCGCGGGTTGTCAATGCCGTCCACTCCCGCACCGACGCAAAAAGGAACCCCCGGAGAGGTTCCTTTTCACAAGCGCCCGGATCAGTCTGCGGTATCCGAATGATCCGTTTCGGATTCCGCGTCGTCCCATGAGAGCGTCGGCTTCTTTTTCAAAACGAACAGCGTGACGGCGGCAGCGCACCCGGCGCCTCCGAGAAAGCCGAGGACGATCCAGAGTGCGGTAAGGTTTCTTTTCGGTTTCTGCGCAGGGGTTTCTTCAACGACGGATGCCGCCGCTTCCGCCGCTGCGAGCGCCGCCGCTTCCGCCGCTGCGAGCGCCGCCTCGTCGTCCGACAGATGCCGCAGGGCGTCGGCGTCGAACTCCCTCTTCTTATCATAAGACAAAGCGTTATACGCTTCCCTTGCCTCCGCGATCGCGTCTTTATCCGACGTCGTGACGTCGGTTGGCGCGGGGAGCGCGTCGACGGTTGCTTTCACGAGCGCGGCGGAATCGGGACCGGTGATCACGGCGGGCCTGCTCGCCTTGCCCGCATCCAGTTCGGCGGTCTCGCCGTTGACCTTCACTTCGTAATCTCCTTCCTTCCGGAGGACCAGCGGTCCGCCGAAGGCTTCGGAGGACTGATCGTATTCGGAAGTGAAAACCGAGTACGAATCGGGGGCGACGGACAGATTGACGATCGCGTTCCCGCTGATCCCGGGGTGATTGTATCCCGCAACGTAGTTTCTGCCCTCCAGACGCAGATCGACGGTCAGGACCGGCGTTGCGTCTTCACCCGTACCGGTCACCCCGCTGGTGAAATGAACGACGGAACACCAGGTCTGCGGGTAGATATACAAATCCCGGAAAACGATATGGACCGTCGCGGGTGCCGCGTCCTCTGCGTTGTGTACGACGCGCAGGATGGCGTTGGCGTTCGCTGCGCCTCCCGTGATCGTATACAGCGTGTTTTCAAAGGAGTACCCCTCGTGTTCCTCGCCGTTTTGCACGTAACTGCCGGCATAGATCCTGATCGGTCCGTCCGCGACGTTCAGAGTGACGTTGTGTTCATACCCGCCTTCCTCGGCGGATACCGTGATCGCGGGAAACGCCGAAAGAGATGCGACCGTGAACGCAAGGGAAAGCAGCAGAGCGACAAGTTTTTTCATTTTGACCATTCTCCGTTCTTCTTGAAACAAGAAAAAACCGTAACTTCCGAAAAAGTCACGGTTTTTTGGCAGGGGCGCTAGGACTCGAACCCAGGACCAACGGTTTTGGAGACCGCGATTCTACCAACTGAACTACACCCCTGTACGACGGAGAATAGTATAACACACTTTTTGCCGAATTGCAAGGGGGTCGAAAAGTTTTTTTCGAGTCGGAAACGGGAGCCGTGCGGGGGCGTTTTTTCGCCGGGCTGCGACGGAAAAGAAAAAACTATGCAATTATTTCCGTCGAAAGTATTGCATTCGGCGTCGAAATAGTGTATTATTGATTTTGTTATTTTATATTTATGCAGAAGAAAGGATCATTTTATGAAAATCGGTGAATTGATCGCCTTTATCCTGTACTTTGCCATCGTGCTCGGGATGGGCGTCTATTTCTTCGTCCGCGGCAGAAAGGATATGGGAGAAAAGAGTTTCTTCCTCGGCGGACGGAAGATGAGCGGTCTGATCGCCGCCCTCAGCGCCGGCGCGTCGGATATGAGCGCGTGGGTTTTGATGGGTCTTCCCGGCTCGATCTACCTTGCCGGTATGGGACAGGTCTGGATCTCGGTCGGTCTTCTGATCGGGACGATCCTTTCGTGGTTCCTCGTGGCGCCGCGTCTCCGCCGCTATTCGATGCTGGCGGATGACTCCATCACCATCCCGCAGTATCTGACCCGTCGTTTCAAATCCTCGAGTTCGGTCCTGCAGGTCGTGTGCGCCGTCATCTTCGTCGTCGTGTACTGCGTGTACGGGGCGTCGAGCATCAACGCGTGCGGGACGCTGCTGAACACCCTGTTCGGGCTGGATCCCCGCGCCGGGATGGGGATCGCGACCGCGATCATTATCGCCTACGTTTTTCTCGGCGGATTCAACGCGGTGTGCTGGACCGACTTTTTCCAGGGGCTGCTGATGCTGGCGGCTCTGATGATCACCCCGATCGTGGCGGTGGGGATGCTGAACGCCAACGGCGCAGTCGCCCCCGGTACGATCCCCGAACACTACTACAACTTCCTTTCGAGCGGTAAGTTCGACTGGAAGAGCGTTTCGGATATGCTGACCGGTCTCGGCTGGGGTCTCGGGTATTTCGGGATGCCGCACATCATCGTCCGCTACATCTCGATCAAGTCCGAGCGTGAGATGAAGAAATCCCGCTGGATCGGTATCGCCTGGACCACCCTGATCCTTCTGATGGCGTCGGTCGTCGCCATCGTCGCGAGAAAGTATCTCGGAGACTCGATGCTCGGCAGCAAGAATCTGATCTTCGTCGAGATGGCGCGTACGGTTTTCCCCGTTTTCATCGGCGGCGTCATCATCTCCGCGATCATCGCGGCGAGTATGTCGACGGCGGATTCCCAGTTGCTCGCGGCGTCCTCCGCGTTTGCGTCCGACGTGTATAAGACCACCATCAAAAAGGACGCGTCCGACAAGAACGTGATGTGGGTCGGACGGTGCGTCGTCATCGTGATCTCGCTTCTCGCCTTCGGTATCGCGATGCTCGGCTCGGGCGATCCCCCGATCGTGCCGGCGTTCAGTACCATCATGAGTCTGGTTTCCGCGGCGTGGGCTGCGTTCGGCGCGGCGTTCGGTCCCGTCATCCTGCTCTCGCTGTTCTGGCGGCGGCTCAACTACAAGGGCGCCGTTTCGGGTATCGTCACGGGATTCGTCGTCGATATCCTGTGGATGATCCTCTTCAACTTCGAGTACTACGGGATGCACAGCGTCGCGTACAACACCAACCTGTACGAGATCCTGCCCGGATTCGTCGCCGGTATGGCTGCGGCGATCATCGCGTCGCTTTTGACCGAGGCGCCGAGCAAGGAAGTCACGGATCTGTTCGACAAGTTCAAGGCGCTTGATTCTCTTGAAGAAGAGGACCTCGCGGAAGAAACCGTGATCGCTCCCGCAAAAGAAGAAGTCTGAAAAATCAAAAACTCCCTCCGACGACGGAGGGAGTTTTTTTGAAAAGCAACGGGAGGTT
>CACZAZ010000102.1 GCA_902779285.1 uncultured Ruminococcus sp. | reverse complement strand
GAGGGCGGCGACGGCGACTATCTCGGCGCGACGGCGATCCTGACCTGCTCGCACGATCCCGACCACACGCTTGAACTCGAGGCGGAGCTGACCCGCGAGGAATTCGACGCGACCTGCGACGCGGACGCCTACGTGATCTTCAGGGCGACGGTCGATTTGGACGGCGAAACCTACGACGATACCAGGACGTCGATCCGCGAAGGAACAATGCTCGGGCATCTCTATCCCGACCTCTATTCGGACGAGCCCGCCGATTCCGCGTTCACTCTGACCAAGAACTGGATCGGGGAAGTCACCGCGGCGGAATTGACCCTGACCTGTCTCCGCTGTAACGAATCGAAGAACGTTCCCGCGACCGAGGTCGAACGGATGACGTGGAACGCCAACGTCTGCGAAGATACCGAAGCCGAGTTCTACCTCTTCTGGGAAACCGAAGATATCATGGAGTACGCCAAATACGTGACCGTTCCCGTCACCCCGGCGGGTCACGACTATCAGCCCGAATGGGAGTGGACGATGAACGTGGACGGCTGGTATAACGAGGACGGCGCGACGCTGTGCTTCGTCTGCTCGCACGATCACACGCACCGCTTCACGGCGGCTGCGGCGAACGTCGCGGAGGACCGGGGGCGGTACACCGAGGCGACCTGCACGGATCCCGCCGAATCGATCTACGTCGCGACGGCGGAATACGAGGGCAAAACCTATACCGACGAAAAAACGGTCGTCTGGGAGTACTCGACGCTCGGACACAACTTCGGGGATCTTTACGAGAACGAGCCGGGCGACGATCAATTCAACATACAGAAGAACGCGAACGGCGAGATCACGGCGGCGTCGATGACTCTGCGCTGCCTCCGCTGCGATCAGGACGTCACGCTCGACGCCGTAGAGATCGAGGTCAGCCCGCTTGACGGGGAAAATCTCTGCGAGGACGGCGGGATGGCGCAGTACTACCTGTTCTGGAATCAGGACGGGTTGGAATACGCCAAATACGTTGAATCCGAGGTCGGACCGATCGGTCACGATTACACGAACGAGCGCTTTGACTGGACCGAGGACGACGACGGCGGCTATTCGGGCGCGACCCTGGTCTTCACCTGCTCGCACGACGGGGCGCATACCGTCCAAATCGAGGCGACCCTGACCAGTCAGTCTTACGAGGCGACCTGCGAGGATAACGCCCGCGTCGTCTGGACCGCGACGGCGGAATACGAGGGCAGGACCTACACCGATACGCAGACGATCACCGACTACGGCTCCGTTCTCGGGCACGATTATCCCGATCCGATGCTTGACGACGAGCAGACCGGGCTTTCGATCGAGTACCGGCAGAACGAGCGCGGCGAGATCACGGGCGCCACGATGACCCTGACCTGCGCGCGCTGCGGTCATACCGAGACCTACGAAGCGGACGAGATCGAACTGACGGAAAACCATCAGGTCAACCTCTGCGAAGACGGCGGAGAAGCCGAATACACCGTATTCTGGGGCAGCAACGGGATGGAGGTCAGAAAGTATAAGACCGTGACCGTCGACCCGCTCGGCCACGACTACGCCGCGCCCGTCTTCAACTGGACCGAGGACGGCGACGGCGGCTACACGGGCGCGACGGCGACCTTCACCTGTAACCGCAACGGCGAACACGAAAGCACGGTCTCGACGGAACTCTCGCACGAATACGTCGCGGCGACCTGCGACGACGGAGCTTACACGCTCTATACCGCGACGGTGATCTTCGGCGGCGTGCCGTACAGCGACGCCAGGACCGTCGTGGATCCCGAGAATCCCGCGACGGGTCACGATTATCCCGATCCGAACGAGGGCGGCGACGTCGAGGGCGTCTCGATCGTCTATCGGTACGACGGCTCCGGCGCGATCGTCGGCGCCACGATGACGCTGACCTGCGCGAACTGCGGCGAGACGGTCTCCTACGAGGCGGACGAGATCGAACCGCAGACGCCGGAACCCGACCTCTGCAGCGGCGAGACGGTCGAATACTACGTCTTCTGGAGCGATCTCGAGCACGAAGAGTACAAGGAGGTGACGCTCTCTCCGCTGGGACACGACTATTCGAGCTACGAGTTCGAGTGGTACGAGGACGGCGACGGCTACGCCGCCAACCTGATCCTGACCTGCTCGCGCAATCCCGACCACGTCGAGACGGTCGCGGCGACGGTCACGAAGTCGGTCACAGAGACCCCCGGAGCGTCGAACGTGCAGCAAGTGACGTATCACGCCGTGGCGGAGTACGGCGGAGAAACGTACGAAGACGATTATTTCGTTTGACGCGCGCAAACGCAAATCGAGAGGGCTCCCGAAAACGGGAGCCCTCATTTTATCCGTTGTTTCGCTTTGGAATAAAAACAAGAAAAATTGGAATAGAATCTTGACAAATTGGAATAATAGGGATATAATTGTGGAAAAGGGGGCGACCATATGAAAGAAGACAGAGAACGGATCTTTCGGTATCTTTTGCAGCTGATCGACCGGGACGACCCGGGATACGCCAAAAAAACGGTGGAGGCGTTTTCGGTTTCTTCGTCCACGGTCTACTACTACGCGCAGCGTCTGATCCGCGATGGAAAACTGATCCGCGATCCCGGGAAGAAGACGGGGCTGTCCCTGCCGGAAAAGCGGTATCGATTCATCTATAAGACCGACTCCAAACTGTCGGAAGATCGGATCTTTCAGACGGATATCGAGCCCCTGCTTGCCGGCGTGCCGCAGAACGTCTACCGGATCTGGTACTACTGCTTTACCGAGATGATGAACAACGCGATCGAGCATTCCGGCGCGACGGTCATCGTTTGCCGCGTGGCGGTCAACGCTTTGCAGACCCGGATCGAGATCGCCGACGACGGGATCGGTATTTTCAAGAACATCCGCAATTACCTTCTTGAAACGACCGGCGAGGACGTTCCCGAACGAGAGTGCGCGGGCTACCTTCTGGCGGGGCGTTTTACGACGGCGAAGGAACGGCACACGGGAGAGGGGATCTTCTTTACCTCCCACCTGCTCGACCGTTTCGCGATCCTGTCCTCCGGCGTCGTTTTCACGCGCAGCGATTTTTCCGAAACGCAATCCGATCTCCCGGACGACCGATCGGGCGGAACGGCGGTCTTTATGGCGCTCTCCAACACCAGCCCCAAGCGTTCGACGGACGTATTCGACCGCTTTTCGGATGTCGAGACCGGATTCAGCAAGACCGAGATCCCGATGGCGCATCTGTTCCCGAACGGGTATCCCGTTTCTCGTTCGGAGGCGCGGCGGCTGTTCGGTATGATCCGCGATTTCCGGGAGGTCACGCTGGATTTCACCGGGATCGAGAACATCGGGCAGGCGTTCGTCCACGAGTTCTTCGTCCTTCTGCCTCAAAAGAAGGACGGACCGACCGTCACGCTGAAGAACGTCGCGGATCCGATCGGGCGAATGATCCTGCGGGTCAAAAACACAGCTCCTCCCAAATAATCCAAAAACACCGGGATCCCCGCGGGGATCCCGGTGTTTTATGTAATATACGGATCATACGTCTCGCAACGCGAGTTGTTCCAGTTTGTCTTTGCCGTGGTGGGCGATGAAGACGAGGAACAGGATCGCGGCGGTGACGCAGCAGATCACGTCTGCGATGGGGGTCGCGCTGACCAGTCCGTAGCGCCCGAAATAACCGTTCAGAACGAACATCAGCGGGATATCGAGGATGCCCTTGCGGAGCAGGGCGAGGACGAGAGACCGTTCCATGTGTCCCGTCGCCTGGAAGAACGAGATGACGGTGTACGCCCACGCCGAGAAGGGAGCGCCGATGCAGAGGATCCGGAGGAACGCCGCGCCGTAGGAGAGGGAGGCGGAGCCGTCGCCCTGGATGAAGATACCGATCAGCTGCCGCGAGAAGAGAAGCCCCGCGCCCATACAGAAGAGCGAAACGGCAAGCGAGACCGTCGCGGAGAGTCTGACGACCCGCCGCATCCGGGTCCGGTTGCCCGACGCGTAGTTGTACCCGATCAGGGGAAGCACGCCCTGCGCCATACCGCGCACCACGCTGTGCGCCAGCATATTGACCTTCTTCGCGATGCCGATCCCGGTCAGGGGCGCCGTGTTGTACGCGGACATCAACTTTTCGAGGATGGCGTAGGAGATATTCTCACAGAGGGTCATCAGGCACGCGGGGATGCCGATCACGATGACGTCGCGCGGGATCCCGCCCTTGAACATCCCCGCCTTCGGTTTGACCGAAAGGATCAGTTTCCGGCGGCGGGAGATAATGAAGATCGTGAAATAGATCAGCGTCACGACGTTCGAGAACATGGTGGCGAGCGCCGCCCCGAGCACCTCGTTGCCGCGCGGCAGGATCACGAACATAAAGACCGGATCGAGCGCGATGTTGCAGAGCCCCCCGATCACGATCCCGAGACTCGCCTGCAGCGACCGCCCCTCCGAACGGATCAGATGGGAGAGCAGGGTGTTGGTCGCGGTGATGACGCCCCCCGCCGCGACGGCGATCCAGAGATACTCTTTCGCCCACATGTGGATCAGCGGGTCGCTGCCGCCGAGCAGATCGACGAAGCGGTCGGCAAAAAGGAAGACCCCGAGCGAATAGATCCCTGCGGTGACGGCACAGCCCCAGAACGCGAACGACGACGCCATCCGCGCCTGGTCCCGTTTGCCCGAGCCGAGCATCCGCGAGACCACGCTCGCGCCGCCGATCCCGAACAGGTTGGCGACGGCGGAGAGGAACATGAACGCCGGCATACAGACGGTCACCGCGGCGAGTTTTTCGTC
>CACZAZ010000101.1 GCA_902779285.1 uncultured Ruminococcus sp. | reverse complement strand
ACGTTCTGACAGAGAAAGAGCCCTACAAAAAGCGCACCTCGCACGGTATAATCCTCGGGGAAAACGGCGAGAAGATGTCCAAATCCCGCGGCAACGTCGTCAACCCCGACGACATCGTGAAGGAATACGGCGCCGACACCATGCGTCTGTTTGAAATGTTCATCGGCGACTTTGAGAAATCCGCCCCTTGGAATCCGCAATCCATCAAGGGCTGCAAACGCTTCCTCGAACGCTTCGCGGGACTTACCGATCTCGCAAAGGGCAAGGGGACCACGCCCGCGCTCGAAAAATCCCTCCACAAGACCGTGAAGAAGGTCTCCGAGGATATCGAGGCGATGAAGTTCAATACCGCCATCGCGGCGATGATGTCCTTCATCAACGAGATCTACGACGCCGGCACGCTGACCTTTGACGAACTTTCGACCTTCGCTTCGATCCTCGCGCCTTTCGCTCCGCATCTTGCGGAGGAGGTCTGGGCGTTCTGCGGCGGCAAAGGACTCGTTTCTCTTGCGCCGTGGCCCGACTACGACGAGGGGAAGACCGCCGACGACGAGATCGAGTTCCCGATCCAGATCAACGGCAAGGTCCGCGCCGTCGTTAAGCTCTCGGCGGGAGCGGATAAGGACGAGATCCTCGCAAAAGCAAAATCCGACGAGAAGATCGCCGCCGCACTCGACGGGAAAACCATCGTCAAAGAGATCGTCGTTCCCGGAAAGATCGTCAATATTGTCGTCCGCTGAGAATAAGGAGGTCGTTATGCTCGAGAATCTGCCGCAACGGGAATTCGACGTTCTGGGGATCGGGGAAGTGATGCTCCGTCTCTCCCCGGAGGGAAAAGACCGGATCTCGCAGAGCGAATCGTTTGAGAAATGCGCGGGCGGATCGGAACTCAACGTGGTTTCGGGCATCTCGCAGCTCGGGCTGCGCACCGGGATCGTCACGCGGCTCCCCGACAACGAGATCGGAAAGTTCATTAAGAACAAGATCCGCTACACCGGCACGAGCGACGATTTCGTCACCTACGACGCCACCCCCGAAAAACGGCTCGGTATCTACTACTACGAAAGAGGCGCCTATCCGCGCGTTTCGGTCGTCTCTTACGACAGAACCGATTCGTCCTTCGTCCGCTTTTCGCTCGACGAACTCGATCCTCGTATCTTTTCTTCCTGTAAAGTGTTCCATTTGAGCGGGATCACGCTCGCGCTCGGGGAATCCTTGCGCCGTCAGGTGATCGAGATGATCCGGCGCTTCCACGAAAACGGCACC
Organism: uncultured Ruminococcus sp.; assembly: GCA_902779285.1. Taxonomy (GTDB): domain Bacteria; phylum Bacillota; class Clostridia; order Oscillospirales; family CAG-272; genus UBA1740. The sequence goes on along the minus strand of CACZAZ010000101.1, from coordinate 7,467 downwards.
TTGATCTCCTTCGACGTCAACTACCGCGCCGCCCTTTGGACCGAAGACGAGGCGCGGGAGACCATCCTCGGGATACTCCCGTACGTCAACCTGCTCTTCATCTCCGAGGAAACGCTGCGCCGTATGCTCGGGCGAAAAGGAGAACTCAAAAAGATCCATCGCGAACTTGCGAAAGAGCACCCCGCGCTGCAAATGATCGCCAGCACGCAGCGCACCGTGATCTCCCCGACCCGGCACGATTTCGGCAGTCTGGTCTACGACGTCTTGGAGGATCGCCATTACGCCGAGGAGCCCTACCGCGAGATCGAGGTGGTCGACCGGCTCGGGAGCGGAGACGCTTACGTCGCGGGAGCCCTCTACGGGAATTCCGGGCGATATGACGGTCTGCGACATCCACGACGTCACGCGCATCATTACGACGCATCTTTCAAAAGGACCGAAAAACGAAATGGTCCGCTGAACTCTAAAACAAAAACAGCCCTCCTTTTGGATGGCTGTTTTTTGTTATGTGAAGTCACGCTTTTCTTTTTGTAAAAATACCGATCAGGAAGAAAATGAGGAATCCGACGATATCGGTCCCGACGATGGTAGAGCCGACGGGAGTCCCGAAGATGATGGCGAGAAGGATCCCGAGCCCTGCTGCAATTACGGAGAATACGGCGGAACAGATCGTTACCGCGCGGAAACTCTTGAAAACGCGCATCGCGGACAAGGCGGGGAAGATCACGAGCGCGGAGATCAGAAGCGAGCCGACCAGATTCATCGCCAGAACGATGATGACGGCGATCACGACCGCGATCAGAAGATTGTAAAGCCCCGTTCTTACGCCGGTCGCCTTGGCGAAATTCTCGTCGAACGTGACCGAGAATATCTTGTTGTAGAACAGTATGAAAACGATAAACACGACGGCGGACAGGATCACGCTCAACCAAACCTCGGTCACGGTCAGGGTCAGGATCGAGACCGATCCGAACAGCGTAGAGCAGACGTCGCCCGACACGTTGCTGGATTTCGAGAACACGTTCATCAAAAGATACCCGATAGCGAGCGCTCCGACCGAGATCATAGCGACGGCGGCGTCGCCCTTGATCTTTGTGTTCTGCCCCGTACGGAGAAGCAGGATCGCGGAGATCGTCGTGACGGCGAGGATCAGAGGCATATCGTTCGTCAACCCCACGACCGCCCCGATCGCCATCGCGCCGAACGCGACGTGGGAAAGCCCGTCTCCGATAAATGAAAAGCGTTTCAGTACCAGCGTCACGCCGAGAAGCGACGAGCAGAGAGCGATGAGGATCCCGACGATCAGCGCGTACCGGACGAAGGGGAACTGAAGGTAAAGCGACAGTTTATCGAATACTTCGCTCATTTTCCCTCACCGCCCTTCAGAAACGCGAACGCTTCGCCGCTGTTTTTGTATTCTTCGGTCGTTCCGAAAAAGACGTTTGCCGAGACGTGCAGGACGTGATCGGCGTACTTCAGCGCGGCGGCGATATCGTGCGAGATCATGACGACCGTGATCCCGTCCTTCTTGTTCAGTTCGTCGATCAGTTCGTACATCTCCGCCGTCACGACCGGGTCAAGACCCGCGACCGGCTCGTCGAGGACAAGCAGTTTGGTGGTCGCGCAGAGCGCCCTCGCGAGCAGGACCCGCTGCTGCTGACCGCCGGACAGTTCGCGGTAGCACCGTTTGACAAGATGAGAGATCCGCATACGCTCCAAGTTTCTTCGGGCTCTCTCTTTATCTTCCTTGTTATAGAACGGGCGGGCGCCCATCCTGTTCCCGCAGCCCGAGAGCACGATCTCCCACACCGACGCCGGGAAATCCTTCTGTACCTCGGTCTGCTGGGGAAGATAACCGATCTCGGTACGTTTGAGACCGTCTCCCGTCAGGATCTCCCCTCCGATCGGGGGGAGAAGTCCGAGAATGGTTTTCATCAGCGTACTTTTCCCGGACCCGTTTTCCCCGACGACGCATAGATAATCTCCGGACTCGATTTTGAAGTTTATCCCGCGGGCGATCACGCGTCCGTCGTAGCCGAGCGAAAGATCCCGGCAGGTCAGAATTGCCATTGTATTTACCTCCGAATGCGTCTTTTCAGTCAAGGGACAGCATAGTGCCGACGTTCAATTTGCCGTCGCTCACGCTCCCTGTCAGAACGACCGTCGTTCCGATCCCGGGGATCTCGTTTTGCCCGACGATGGGGATATCCCACGATCCGTTGTAATACGGGTCCTGTATCGAGTCGATCGTTTTGATCCTGCCGTACGCGCTGTAGGTCTTATCCTTGAAATAATCGGGGAAACGTCGGACGTTGATGATCTGTACCCGTTCGAGCGTATCGCTCATCAGAAACATATTGAGATCGTATAACGCGCCGGTATATCTCGTTTTGGTCGTTACCTTCGCGTCCCGGATCCAATAATCGTCGAGCGCCTGCTCGTCGTAAACGAAGGTCCCCTCGACGGTTATCAGAGATCCGTCCGGCGGCAGCTCGACGCCGTCCTTCAGTTTGAGTTCCCATTGCCAGTCGCAGCACTTCGTATTGTCGTAGTAACCCCAAACGTAATAGCGGTCTACGCCGTTGAACGCGTCGTGAAGCGTGGCGAGGATACCGGTCTTCTTCACTTTGTTCCCGTCCATTTTCGACGCGTAACCGTTGTAAAAGACGTTTTGATAGAGCAGGTATTCGTCCTGGCTGATCGTTTCAAGACGGTCGGCGGGATCGATACCCGCGGCTTTTTCCCCGGTCCCGTTTCCCCCGGGTGACGTGATCTCGGCGCCGCATCCGCAAGTGAAAAGGATCAGGACCGCCGTTAAAAGTACGGAGACGATTTTCAGGGATCTTTTCATACGTTTGTTCTTCCTTTGCAAGTCATTCGGGGGAAAACGGGGAAAGCGCGTTACTTCAGCGCCTCTTTCAGCACCTCGAGATTGCGTTCCATCACGCAGAGATAGGTCGTACCGTTTTTCACGTCTTTTGCCGTGACGGACTGCATCGAATCGAGCGTGAGAACGGTTTGATCCTTCGTTTGGGTCTGCTTTTTGATGGTTTCCGCGATCTTTCCGTTCGCGCTTTCGATCTGCATAATGGCTTTCAGACCGAGTTCGTCGACCTTGTTCGAGAGGAACACGACGGTCTCGAAACTCGCTTCGGTCTCCGCCGAGCATCCGACGAACGCGGCGAAGTAATCAAGCCCGTAGTCGTCGACCAGATACCGAAAGGGGAAGCGGTCCCCGAACAGCAGCGTTCTGACCGATCCCGCCGCGACCGCCGCGGCGTAATTCGCGTCGAGCGCATTCAACTTTTCGACGTAAGCGGCGGTATTTGCGGCGTAGTCGTCGGCTTTATCGGGGTCAAGGGCTTTGATCTTTTCCGCGATATATTCGGTAAGTTCGACAGCGTTTTTGAGCGACAGCCAGACGTGCTCGTCGAACTCAGGCTCTTCCTCGTCGTGGTGATGTTCGTGTTCGTGTTCGTCTTCGTGTTCTTCATCCTCGTCGTGGTCGGCTTCCATACCTTCTTTGACTTCTTCCTCTTTGACCTTGTCGCCGAGTACCTCCACCAGATCGATCACGATCATATCCGGGTTGTTCGCGGTCTTCAGAACGTCGTCGACCCACTTGTCGGATTCGCCCCCGACGTAGATGAATAGATCGCAGGTCGCGACCTTGACGATATCGTCCGCCGTCGGCTGATAACTGTGCAGATCGGTCCCGCTGTCGATCAGCATCGTGATATTGACGCGGTCGGTGTTCTCTCCGACGATCTCCCTCACCCAATCGTATTCGGGGAAGATGGTCGTGACGATCTCGATCTTATCGTTCTTCTTTTGGGTAGAGCAGCCGGAGAGGATCCCGGCGAAAACCAGTACGCAAAGTACCAGAGCAAGTATTCTTTTCATTTCGTTTCTCCTGTTTGCAAATTGATCCGGGCATAGAAAAAACAAGGGGACGGCATACGCCGAATAACTCCTCCCGAAGGAAGAGTATCCCCTTGTTATAAAAGATTCAATTCAGGAGTTTGACCTTTAAAGAAACGGGCGTTTCGTCCCGAACGCAAAGAACCGTCGACGCACCCGCGCTCCGTCCCGCGCTGCTCGCGGCAAGGGCGGAAAGAACGAGCAGGAGCGCCGCAAAAACGCTCTTCAGAGTATTCTTGCAGACGGCGATCATGGCGCAGACGGGACAGTCCTCGCCCGAGCAGTCGTGGTGCGTTTCGTGAAGGATAAACCAGAAAGACGAGACCAGAACGAAAACGATCAGAAGGATCATAAGGAAAGATATGATTCTCCGTTTATTCGTCATGGTCTCACCGCCTTTCATTTCGGTTTTGTTTCAGTTCTTGCTGCAATCCGCGCAAACGCCGAGCAAAACGGTCTCGGCGCGGTCGACTTCAAATCCCGCGTCTCCCTTGACGCCGTCGATCAGCCGTTCGCTCGCCGCGAGCGGAAGATGAAAGGTCTTTCCGCACTTCTTACATTCCAGGTGAAGATGTTCTCTGCACGTATCGGCGCCGACGTAACGGTAACCGCTCTTTTGCGAAAGCGGAAGGGTGACCCGCTTGACGATCCCCTCCTTTTCGAGCGAGGAAAGATTGCGGTAGATCGCGCTTGGGCTGACGGCTTCCGGGGAAACGAATTCCAGGATCTCGGGGACCGAGAGCGTCTCGTCGGGATGCGCCTCCAGTACCTCGAGCAGCCGTTTTCTCTGTTTCGTTGCGTAGCGCACTCGATTCACCTCACCAATTTGCGACCGTTTCGCAAATTCATTATACAACGGAGTTTCGGATCTGTCAAGCGTTCGCGCAATATTTTTTTATGGAATAATCCCCGTCAAAGTCTTGTAAATTCGTTCATTTTGTTGTATAATGTAAATTGCCGCTTAAAGTTTGACGGAAAGGGACTGAAATGGACTATTTGAGATCATTTCAACTTGACGTGATGCTCTTTCTGGGCGGCGCATGCGGGATCCTCGCGGTCATGACGCTGCTCGCCCGGTCTCTGCCTGCCCGAACGAAACATATTCTCGCCGCTATGGAAACGTCGGCGATGCTTTTGCTTTTCGTCGACCTTTTTGCATACAAGTATGACGGAGACCCGTCACGGCTCGGCTACGTGATGGTACGTCTCTCGAACGGGATGGGATATTTTCTCGTTCTCTTTATCCCGTTCCTTCTGTCGCATTATCTGGTCGACCTTTTTATTTCGGAAGGGAAGCTCCGGAAGAAGCCCCTGCTGCTTCGGATCTGCGAACTATCTCTTTATCGTCGGGATGATCCTCATTCTGATCGCCCCCTTTACGAAACTGTATTACACGATCGACGAGAGCAACAGGTATCAGCGCGGATCGCTGCATTTGCTCTGCTACGTGATCCCGTTTCTTATGGTCATCCTGGAAGAGACGGTCATCCTCATCCACCGCAAACGCCTCCCCAAGCGTTTCGTTTGCTCTCTTTTCATCAGCATTTCTCTCCCGATCTACGCGACGGTCGCGCAGATATTCCTTTACGGGTTATCGCTCACGACGATAACGATGGCGCTGGTCGTGATCGTTTTCTATACCTACGCGTTAAACTACATCAGCGACGTCGCCAGGCGCGCGAAAGAACGGGAACTTGCCTCTATCAGAGAAGCCCGCAAAAAGCAATCCGAACTGTTTGAGGAGACGACCGAGGCGCTCGCCAACGCCATCGACGCGAAGGACAAGTACACCAGCGGTCATTCGATCCGCGTAGCGCTCTATTCCAGACAGATCGCAAGGGAAGCGCGTCTCCCCGAAAAGACCTGCGAACAGGTGTATTTCGCGGCGCTCCTGCACGACGTCGGCAAGATCGGCGTCCCCCTTGAGATCATCAACAAGATCGGCAAACTGACCGACGAGGAATATAACGAGATCAAAAAGCACCCGGTTTTCGGGGATCAGATCCTCTCCAGCATCCAGCAGGCGCCCTATCTTGCCGTCGGCGCACGGCATCACCACGAACGCTACGACGGCAGGGGCTATCCCGACGGGCTCGCGGGCGAGGATATCCCCCTGATCGCACGCATTATCGCCGTGGCGGACGCCTACGACGCGATGACCTCGGTCAGAAGTTACAGAGACCCGCTGACGCGGGAAACGGTGAAGGACGAGCTTCGCCGCGGGATCGGAACGCAGTTTGATCCGACCTTCGCGCGCATTATGCTGCGCGTGATGGACGAGGAAGAACGAATCAGCAGCTCCTCTTAACAAAAAAGAAACCCCGTCGGGGTTTCTTTTTTAATGAGAAATGATCATTCGAATCACTCTTTCATTTATTATTATACCATAAATTATGGATATTTCAAGAGGAAAAAATGATACCGTAAAGCAAATAGGATTCGACGCGCGCAGGCGCGCTAACCTTTATTCACGCCCGAATAAGAGATAGCGGGGACTATAATGGAAGGCGTGAATATAGAGTTTCCGCCGCGGGGAAGCGGAAACTCGAAGGTTCGAATATAAACAAAGAGGGGGCGTCAAACAAATAACGGCGGGTGCAAGCACCTGCCGTTATTTGTTTGGCGCGCCCTAAAGGATTCGAACCTTCGACCTACCGGTTCGTAGCCGGGCACTCTATCCGCTGAGCTAAGGGCGCAAATTGTCGTGTGGAGCGGGTGATGGGAATCGAACCCACGCGGCCAGCTTGGAAGGCTGGAATTCTACCATTGAACTACACCCGCAAGTTCTCCGTTTCGCACTTGCTTATTATATATCATCCCGCCCGGATTGTCAAGCCCTTTTTCTTGATTTCTCCGAAATAATTTGCTTTTTTTCTTGCCATTGAAAAGAATGTGTGTTACAATAGATTGAAACCGAAGAAAGGAGGCGGCCGTCTTGCTCCGACGTTATTTTTCACCCGACCAATACTTTGAAAAGTTCGACGACGCGACGCCCGCGTTTCTTCTGAAAAACGGGATCCGCGCCCTGATCCTCGATATCGACAACACCCTCGCGCCCTATGAGGAGCCCGAACCGAACGAACGGGTCCTCGCGTGGTTTGCCGCGCTGAAAGAGAACGGGATCTCCGCGGCGTTCGTTTCCAACAACAATCACGAACGAGTCAGCCTTTTCAACCGAAAGATCGGCATCCCGACGTATCCGAAAGGGAAGAAACCCTTGAAGAAGTATATGCGCCGCGCCATCGAAGCGCTCGGGGTCGCGCCGGAGAACACGGCGATCATGGGCGATCAGATCTTTACCGACGTCTGGGCGGGTCGGAACGTCGGCATCCGCTGCATCGTCGTCCCGCCGATCAAGGATAAGACCGATCTGTTTACCAAATTCAAGCGGCTGCTCGAAAGACCCGTTATGCGCTATTACCGTAAGCATCATAAGGAGGAGACCGATAATAATGAACAATAAACGCGCCTTCTTCGGTCCCGGCGGGAACAGTAAAGCGTTCTACGACGCGGGATTGAAATCCACCGTCGACGCGCCTGAATGGG
>CACZAZ010000100.1 GCA_902779285.1 uncultured Ruminococcus sp. | reverse complement strand
TTTCTGACCGTGACCTCGTAGGGGGTTTGGTCGCGCGTGAGGGACAGAACGACGGTTTTGTCGGCAAGATAGAACCGATAGTCGAGTACGTCGCGGATCTCCTCTCCGTTGATCGAGACCAGTTCGTCCCCCGGTTTCACCCCCGCCTTTTCGGCGCGGCTCCCGGCTTCGACGACCGTGATCCTGACCATATTCCATCCCTCCTTTCCATACAAGTTTAACGCCGCCCGCGTGGGGCGGCGTTTGATTCAAACCTTTGCGGGCTCCGAAGGATCGGCAGTCTTTTCCGCCGTTTTTTCTGCCGGAGCCGACGGAACGACGGTATAGCGGTGGATCCCCGAGAAGTCGGAGATCATGATGCATCCGGTCGGGCAGCCCTTGGCGCAGGTGTCGCAGTTGGTGCATTTGGAATAGTCGATCCGGGCGAGGTTGTCGACGACGGTGATCGCGCCGGACGGACAGTTCTTTTCGCACTTTTTGCACCCGATGCAGCCGTGGGTACACGCTTTGCGAGTGTCGGCGCCCTTATCGGTATTCGAGCAGGTCACGAGCACCCGCTCGACGTCGGGCATCAGATCGATCAGGTGATGCGGGCAGGTCTTGGTACAGATGCCGCACCCGGTGCATTTGCGGGTGTCGATATGGGCGAGCCCGTTTTCAATGCAGATCGCGCCGTTGGGACACGCCTTGGCGCAGTCCCCGAGCCCGATGCATCCGACGGGACAGATCCCCGCTCCGCCGTAGATCAGGTTGGCGGCGGCGCAGGACGAAATGCCCTGATAGTCGGCGCGGCGCTTCGCCTGCGCGCAGTCGCCCCCGCAATGGATCGTGGCGACCTGTTCGATCACGTCGGCGTAGGCGAGCCCCAGCGCGTCGGAGAGCTGCTTCGCGACGGCGTCGGCGCCCGGAACGCAGAGGTTGGAACGGGTCTCCTCCCCCGACGCGAGCGCTTTGGCGTAGCCGTCGCACCCGGTATAGCCGCAGGCGCCGCAGTTGGCGCCGGGCAGACACGCGCGCGCTTTGATCTCTTTTTCGTCCACCGGGACGTGGAAGTACTTTGCCGCGACGACGAGCAGTACCGAGCAGATCAGCCCGGTCGCCGCGACGACGAGAACGGCGGTCAGAATTGCGGTCAGCATCAGTTCACCCCCTTATCCGCCGAACAGCCCGGTCGCGACCCCGGAGAACCCGAAGAGCGACAGACTGGTGATGGCGGCGGCGATCAGCGTGATGGGAAGCCCCCGGAACGCCTTCGGCGGGTCGGCGTCCTCAAGCCGCGAGCGCACCCCGGAGAAAAGCACCATCGCGAATAAAAATCCGATCCCGCATCCGAGCGAATTGACCATCGCTTTTCCGAAAGTGTTAATCGTCTCGTCGCGGATATTGTTGATGGTGACGCCGAGAACGGCGCAGTTGGTGGTGATCAGCGGCAGATAGATACCGAGCGAGGCGTGGAGCGCGGGAATATACTTTTTGAGTACGATCTCGACGAACTGGACCAGCGCCGCGATCACGAGGATAAACACGATGGTCTGCAGATAGCCGAGTCCAAAGCGGTCGAGCAAAAACTTCTGGATCGGCCAGGTCACCGAGGTCGCGAGCAGCATCACGAAGGTGACGGCGACGCCCATCCCGGTCGCCTGATTCAGTTTTTTCGACACGCCGAGGAAGGGACAGATGCCGAGGAAGCGCGAGAGAACGTAGTTGTTGACCAGGACCGAGGTCATAATAATCATCAAAAACTTCATTTCGCCGCCTCCTCTCCGGTCTTCGCGTCATCCGTGCAGGAGAGTTTCCCGCAGGTGGCAGCCGACGGACAGCCGGCGCAGCCGAAGTCCTTTTTCTTGCTCGACGCCGCAGAAGCTGCCCGCGCCGAAGACCTCGCGGATAAACGACATCGCGAAGAGCGCGAGGATGAAGCCGCAGCCCATCCCGAGCCCGTCGATCGCGGAGTCGATCACCCCGTTCTTCGATGCGTACATTTCGGCTCTGCCGAGAATGATGCAGTTGACGACGATCAGGGCGAGGTAGATGCCGAGCGAGTCGTAGAGCGAGGGAACGAACGCGTGGAGCAGCAGTTCCACCGCAGTCACGAACCCGGCGATCAGAACGATGTAGCAGGGGATCCGCACCTTGTCGGGGATCACGTTCCGGAGCGCGGAGATCGCCATATTCGAGCAGAGCAGTACGACGGTCGCGGCGACCCCCATCCCGAGAGCGTTCAGGATCTGGGTGGTGGTGGCGAGGGTCGGGCAGGTGCCGAGGATCAGGACAAGGACCGGGTTTTCTTTGATCAGTCCCTTGAGGAAGTTCTGTATTTTCGTCATCTCGGCACCTCCTTATTCCTGCACCGCGACGTCCCAATAAACGGTGAACGCGTCGCGGACGCCCTGCTTTACGCCGGTCGAGGAGTAGGTCGCGCCGCTGACGTTCACGACGTTTTCGACGCCGTTCCGATCGATCTCGGTGAAGCGCGAGGTGAAGTCTTTTTTCTTCACCTTATCCCCGATCCCCGCCGTCTCGCCGGAGACGTCGGTGATCTTGATCCCGGCGATCTTGCCGTCCCGGATCCCGACCAGCATCGTGATCGGATTGCTCTTGCCGCCGTAGCCGGCGCACTTCACGAGGAAGACGTAGCCGGTGCCGGAATTATCCTTGTAGCAGGCGATCACCGTTTCGTGAAGTTCGTGATACCCGATATCGACCTCGGTGAAGTCGGTCGCGCCGGGCAGCGCCTCGCTCCGCGCCTTCCGCTCGGCTTCTTCGGTCGCCTCCGCGATGACCGGGGACGCGACGTAGTTGACCACCGCGAGCAACAGCGCGACCGCCAGGCAGATCAGCGTGAGGACGAGGATGGGTTTAACGGTATTCTTGAAACTCATTTCGCCGTCTCCTCCTTCCCTTTCTTTTCGGGTTTCGGGGGTTTCGGCGCGCCGATCGGACGGCGGATGGTAAGTTTATCTATGTAAGGACAGAGCAGATTCATCATCAGGATCGCGTACGAAACGCCCTCCGTGTGACCCGCGAGCCGGATCAGCACCGTGATCGCGCCGCACCCGACGCCGAAGATCAGCCGTCCGACGGGGGAGGCGGGGGAGGTCACGTAGTCGGTCGCCATAAAGATCGCGCCGATGAGCAGTCCGCCCGAAAGCACCTGTTCCAGCGGATCCGCGCCGCAGACGAGGGAGAGCAGTGCGACGGTGCCGACGAAGGAGAACGGGATGTGCCAGCTGATAACGCGCCGGACGAGCAGATAAACAAACCCGATCAGCAGCGCGAGACTGCAGGTCTCACCGATCGCCCCGGCGTGGAAGCCGAGGAACATCTCCCGGTAGGTGAGCGGCTCCGCTCCGGTGAGCGAGAGCGTGAAGGGCGTCGCCTCCGAGACCAGTTTTCCGTCCTTCAGTACGGCGAAACTGTTCATCTCGGTCGCGAAGCAGAGGAAGAGCATGATCCGCGCGGCGATCGCGGGGTTGGCGAAGTTCTTGCCGATCCCGCCGAAGAGCTGCTTGACGATCACGATCGCGAAGAAGCAGCCGACCACCGCCATCCAGATCGGGAAGGTCGCGGACAGATTCTGCGAGAGCAGAACGCCGGTGACCGACGCCGAAAGGTCGAAGATCGAGGTGGGACGGCGGGTCAGTTTCGTGAAGCCGAACTCGAACAGGTTGCAGCCGAGAACGCAAACGACCGTCAGGACCAGCGCGCGCCAGCCGTAGAAGATCACCGAAGCGACGACGGCGGGCAAAAGCGCGATCAGAACGTCCAGCATCACGCGGCGGGTGTTGTTCTTCGTCAGAATATGAGGCGAGGAGGAGACCGAAAGTTGTTCGTTCACTTTCATTTCCCTCCTTTCGGGGGCGCGGCGGATCTCAGGATCGCCTTCCCCAGTTTATTCTGCTGGACCAGCGGACGGTGCGCGGGACAGATGAACGAGCAGCATCCGCATTCCATACAGAGCGTGACTTTCAGTTTGGCAAGCTGCCCCGCGTCCTTCCTCGCGACCGCCTCTCCGATGGCGAAGGGGGTCAGGTGAAGCGGGCAGGTGTTCGCGCACTTTCCGCAGCGGATGCAGGGGGTGGGATCGGGGAGGATCGCGTCTCGGAGATTCAGGGCGACTATGGCGTTGGTGGTCTTCATCACCGGAAAGCCGGCGTCGGGGACCGCGATGCCCATCATGGGTCCTCCGTAGAGGATCTTGCCGGGTTCGGACTGAAAACCCCCGCAGAAATCGAAGACGTCCTGCATCCTCGTCCCGATCGGGGCGATCACGTTCTTCGGATCCTTTACCGCCGAGCCGTCGACCGTCAGACACCGTTCGACGAGCGGCATACCCGTTTTAAGATACTTCATCAGTTCGACCGTGGTGGTGACGTTCAGGACGATACACCCGACGTCGAGCGGGAGTTTGCCCTCTCCGACGATACGCCCGGTGCAGTTGAAGATCAGCACCTTTTCGCCGCCCTGCGGGTAGCTTCCGGGCAGTACCTTCACGGACAGTCCCGCTTCTCCCGCGATCGCCTCCCGGATCTTTTTGATCGCCTCGGGCTTGTTGCGCTCGATCCCGACGACGACGGAGGCGGAATAGAGGTCGCGCAGCAGTTTCATCCCGGCGACGAGTTCCTCCGTGCGGTCGATCATGGTCCGCGTGTCGGAGGTGATGTAGGGCTCGCACTCGGCGCCGTTCAAAAGGACGTATTCGACCTTCGCGGGGTCGGCGGCGAGTTTGACCGAGGTAGGGAATCCCGCCCCGCCGAGACCCACCAGCCCGCAGGCGCGCGCGGCGTCGGCAAGTTCCTTCGCCGTCGTGATAGCGACTGGGGAAAGCGAGGGGTCGGGGGTCATCTCCCCGTCGGATTCGATCAGGAGCGCCGTGACCGTTCTTCCGAAAACGTCGCGGTAGGATTCGGTCTTCTTGAACGTACCCGACACCGACGCATAGATCGGCGCGCCGACAAAGCCCCCCGCCTCCGCGATCTTCTGACCGACCAGCACCTTATCCCCCGGCTGTACGGTCGGGGTCGACGGGGCGCCGATCCCCATGGAAAGCGGGATCAGAACCGACGCCGGGGGCGGCATCCGGACAGGAGCTGAGCCCGCCGTGTTCTTCCGATGAGGGACGCGCACGCCGCTCATCCCAAATAATCTCACGATTCGTCCTCCTTGCAGTTTATTCGGACAGTAAAGACGACCCGTTGTTGAACAGGTCGCTTTTTCTTCACAAGAATTATAACATCCGCCGCCCGATTTGTCAACGGAAAAAAGTATATATTTTTCTCTTTTACGCGCGTATGAGAAACCCCCTCCCGACGGAGATCGGAAGGGGAGGTCGGAAGTGGTCAGCGGAACAGACGGAGCCGCAGGGCGTTGGTCACGACGAACACCGAGGAAAAGGACATCGCGAGCGCCGCCATCCACGGGGCCAAAGTCAGACCGAGCGGGGAGAAAACTCCCGCCGCGATCGGGATACAGACGGCGTTGTAGAAGAGCGCCCAGAACAGATTCTCTTTAATGTTGCGGAGGGTAGCCCGCCCGAGCCGGACCGCCGTTACGACGTCGGAGACGTTCTCCGAGCGCAGGACCACGTCGGCGGAAGCGATCGCGACGTCGGTCCCGACCCCGACGGCGGCGCCCACGTCCGCAACGGTCAGCGCGGGGGCGTCGTTGACGCCGTCCCCGACCATCAAAACCGGTCCCGCGTTCTTCGAGAGATCGGCGACGGCGTCCGCCTTACCGTCGGGCAGCAGTCCCGCGCGGAACTCGTCGCATCCGACCTTTTCCGAAATGCCGGCGGCGGCGCGCGGATGATCCCCCGTCAGCATCACGCTCCGACATCCGAGCTCGCGGAGCCGCGTCAAAGCGGCAGACGCATCCTCCCGGATCGTATCGCCTACCCCGAAGACGCCGAGCAGCGTTTCGCCCTCCGAAAAGAAAACCGGGGTCCCGCCGACGTCGAGGATCGCTTCGGCTTGGGCGGCAAGCGGAGTGAGGTCGAGTTCGAGGTCGCCTTCAAGCAGCGCGGCGTTCCCGCCGAAGAGATGGATCCCGTCCAGTTTGCCGTACACGCCTTTACCGGGCAGAACCGAGTAGGCGGAAAGCGGCAGATCCTCCGTCCCCGCAAGATACGCGGAGACGGCGCGTGCGATCGGGTGGGTCGAACGGCTTTCCAGCGCGTAGGCGACCGAACGGAAACGGTCGGGATCCGCGCCGGGAGCGACGGTTGAAGAGATCACTTTCATCTCGCCGCGGGTGAGCGTTCCGGTCTTGTCGAGCGCGACGGTCTTCACGCGGCCGAGGGTCTCGAGCGCCGCGGCGCTCTTGATCAGAACCCCGCGTTCGGCGCCGCGGCCGGTCGCCGTCACGATCGCGGTCGGGGTCGCCAGTCCGAGCGCGCAGGGACAGGAGATCACCAGAACGCTGACCCCGTGGACGAAGGCGGCGTTCGCCCCCGCAAAGAAGAACCAGACGACGGCGGTCAGGATCGCGATTCCCAGTACGGCGGGAACGAAGACGGTGCTGACCCGGTCGGCAAGCCGCGAGATCGGGGCTTTGGACGCCGCCGCCTCACGGATCATCCGGACGGTGGCGGCAAGCGAGGTGTCCTGTCCGACCTTGTCGGCGCGCATTTCCAGATAGCCGTCGGTCACAAGGGTCCCGGTAATCAGGACGTCGCCCTCTTTTTTATCGATCGGGCGGCTCTCGCCGGTGACCGACGCCTCGTCGCAGCAGCCGTTGCCCGCCACGACCGCGTTGAGCAGCGCGGTG
>CACZAZ010000099.1:11432-13517 GCA_902779285.1 uncultured Ruminococcus sp. | reverse complement strand
ACTTCACGACGGGAGACAAGATCCTTTCCGTCAACGGTTATCCCTGCCGTCTTTCTCCGAGATGACCTCCCTCCCCCCTTGTCGGGGGAGGTTTTTTTTGCAAATCCGCAAGAAAAGCAATGAAACTCCTGGTTTCAGAGGCGAACAGAGTTGAATTTTTTCAATTCTTTCGAAAAAATCTTTTCACAACCGCTTTACACGGTTCGGAAAGTATGGTATAATCATTTGTGACAAAGACGGAAGGGAAGGGTATCCCGCTCCGCGGAAAGTCAACGCGAAGCAAGTTCCCGACAATTCCGTGTATTGCCGAAGCCCCGTCCGATATGCTATAATGGATAGGGAAACCGCTGCGGTTTGTCACAATTAATCTAAGGAGGAAAAAGAGGAAAAACATGAAGAACCTTACACGCATCCTTGCTTTGATCCTGTGCGTCGTTCTTCTCGCGTTCGCTTTCGCGTCCTGCGGGAAGAATAAGAACAAAGACGCCACGACTGCGGTAACGACGGAAAAGAACGGCGAGTCTTCCAATACGTCGACCACCACCCCCGCCACGACCACGGTCAACGTCTGGCCCTCCATCGCCGATGAGATCGACGAGTTCGCGCCGGCGAACAAGAGTTTCAAGATCGTGCTCGATATGTACACCAGTTCCGAGCGTATCGCGAAGAACCAGCAGTACATCGAGGGACCCGACGAAATCGTGCCGAACACGACCTCCGCGATCGAGCAGTTGGTCTACGAGCGCAACAAAGCAGCGAAAGAACTGCTGGGCGTCGACGTTACCTACGATTACTGGCGCGACCTTGATAAGCACAAATGGGGTCAGCAGTCCAAAGAGATCATCTCGGTCGTACAGGGTCACGCCGCGGACGCCCCCGACCTGTTCGTCGCGATGGTTTACGACCTGAACCTTTCGCTTCTGACGCAGGGCACGTTCAAGGACATCTGGTCCGCTCCCGGCGCGTATTTCAACTTTGATTCCAAGGGCTGGATGAAGTCCTGGATGGAGAGTCTCTCCTTTACCGGCGACCGCGCCTACATCCTCGGCAGCGACTATTTCGTCGATATCGTCCGCGCGATGGGCGTTCTTCCCTTCAACAAGGATCTGATGGATGAGAACACCGCGAAGCTCGCTTCCGCGATCCTGCCGGAGGGCGAGACCCTGAGCGACGGCGAGACCCTGTCGGAGCGCTTCTTCGACTACGTCGAGATGGGCAGCTGGACCTGGGATACGCTGGGCAAACTCTGCCAGGCGATCTGGGTCGATACCGACGGCAACGAACAGAGCTCGATCGGCGATACGCTCGGCATTATCACCGACAGATACTCCGGGATGCCCGCCGCGCTCATGTTCTTCTCGAGCGGTGAGCTTCTGACCACGACCACGCCCGTCGAGGACTCTCTCGGCAACGATACCGGTACGGTCAGGATCGATCTTCCCAAGGACTCCGCCGTTATCGGCGCCATCTTCGACGCCGTGAAGTCGGTCTTCAGCGGACAGGGCGCGTTCGTGACCAACGACTCGACCAGCTCCGGCTCGACCATCGATCAGCCCGGCATCGCGTATCACTACACCAAGTTTGCCGAGAATACGCTGCTCTTCGCGGGTCCCTGCCTGATCAGCGCGCTCGAAAGCGAACAGTTCCAGCAGATGGAGAGCGTTTACTCGGTCGTTCCGCTGCCGAAGGTCTCCGCCGACAAGAAGTACAACACCATCATCCACAACACCTCCGACGCCGGCGCGATCAACGTCAACACCTTCCCGCAGAAGGTCCGCACCATTTCGGCTTACCTGCAGTACTGCACCGAGAACTCTACCGAGATCCGCGAAGAGTTCCTGCAGATCGTTATGAAATACAAGAACACGGTCTACGACCAGGGTACCGACCGTATGCTCAACCTGATCTACGAGTCCGTCACCAACGCCCGCGACAAGGCGATTGAGGACGCGGCGGAGAAGACCAGTGAGGACCGTTACCACGGCGCGATGAAGAATCACGGCTTCACCTGGGGTTCTTCGGACGTCTCGGGCTGGTACGAAGGGGTCAAAGGCAGCAAGCAGTCGAAGGTCGACATGGTCCTTG
>CACZAZ010000099.1:10368-11424 GCA_902779285.1 uncultured Ruminococcus sp. | reverse complement strand
GGAATAACCAAACCTTTTACAAAATCACTACCGGGTCTCCCGGTAGTGATTTTGTTTTGGGTATGAAAAAGAGGGGGTTTTTCAAATTGATTTTCGGGCTCCGCTCTGCTATACTGGGATCGGAAGGGTCGCAAGGACCCCGAAAGGAGAAAAACGAAAATGGAAAAGAAGTACAACCTGAACGACGTGGCGCTCATGACGGGATTCACCACCCGCACGCTCCGCAACTATCTGCTCGGCGGCATCCTGAAAGGGGAGAAGATCGACGGCGTATGGCGCTTTTCGGAGGAGGATCTCGACGCCTTTTTCAAGGAGCCCTACGTCAAAGAGGGCGTCCGGATCAAGCGGAGCGGCGTGGTCTTCGACTTTCTCGCCGGGAAGGGAGCGAAAACGGCGCGGACCTGCGCCATCCTCGACGTTCCCGCCAAACTGAAGGAGGGAAGGGAGATCTCGACCTTCTTCTGCGACAAGATGAACGACGCCTCGGACGTGGTCTTCACCTTCGATTGGGATAAGGACGTCTGCCGGATCATCCTCGCGGGCGACGCCGAACAGGTCGCGGGGCTTGTCCGCGCCTTCAACGAGCGAAAGAGCGCGGACTGATCCCGCCTCCTCCCCCTCTCTTGCGGGAGGGGGCTTTTTTATCAATTATTGCTTGCTTTTTCCCGAATTTTGGTTTATAATTATCGTATAGAAAAAGAATCGGTGAAAACCGATCGTTGAAAGGGGAAAACCATGCTGCAGATCCGAAAAACCGTAACCGACGGCAAGGCGATCCTTGCCCCCGCGGGGCGTCTCGACACCCTGACGTCCCCCGAATTCGACCTCGCGATCAAGGAGATCGCGGCGAACGTCGACGAACTGACCCTCGACCTTGCCGAACTCGAGTATATCTCCTCGGCGGGGCTCCGCGTTCTGCTCACCGCGCAAAAAGCGATGGCGGTGCGCGGGAAAATGACCGTGAAGAATCCGAACGAGACCGTTTCGGAGATCTTCGAGGTCACGGGCTTCCGGGATATTCTGAATATCGAATAACGCCGAAAGGAAGGATCGACG
>CACZAZ010000099.1:0-10344 GCA_902779285.1 uncultured Ruminococcus sp. | reverse complement strand
GGATCGAAGAGGCGCTCTCCATGACCGAACGGGTCGGGAGAGAAGCCGGTCTTGACAGAAAGAGCAACCTTCGTCTGCGGCTCTTATCCGAGGAAATGTTCGGGCTGCTGCGCGGCATTGCCGGCGGGGTCGAGGCAAGCTATTGGCTCGAGACCGAAGGGAAGAATTTCGAGATCAGAATGTCCGCCGACGTCAGGATGACGATCGAGATGAAGGAACAGTTCCTCGCCGCGTCCAAATCCGGGAAAAACGAGGCTGCGCGCGGCTTTATGGGTCGCGTACGGGTGATGATCGCGGGCTTCCTGCTCTCGGCAAAAGAGGCGCTCCCCTACGCGATGATCGATCCCGCCTTTTTGATGCCGACGGGCGGCTGCGACGGGGAGGGTTCCTCGGTCTGGTCAATGGCGCTTTACAAAGTCGAGATGGCGAAGCGTTCGGGCGAGGCGCCCGAGGAATGGGACGAACTTGAAAAGTCCATCGTCGCCAATATCGCAGACGACGTCAAGGTCGGCGTCCGCGGCAACCATGTCGATCTCACCGTCGTAAAAGCGTTTGGATAAGAAAGGGGAAGAAAGATGACCGTTACGAAGAAAAAAGACGGCGCCTCCCTGACCGTTTCGATCGAGGGACGGCTCGACACGCTGACCTCCCCCGAACTCGACGCCGTTTTGAAGGCGGAACTGCCCGGCGTGACCGATCTGACGATCGATCTGGCGAAACTCGAATACGTTTCCTCCGCCGGACTGCGCGTGCTTCTCATGGCGCAGAAGACCATGAACGCGCAAGGGAAGATGACCGTTCTGAACCCGAACGAGACGGTGTCCGAGATCTTCGAGGTCACGGGATTCTCCGGAGAAAAAAACGAGTTTATGGGGTCGCCTCCGCGAGAGATTGACCCCCGACGAGATGTTCGTCGAAACCGAGGTGCAGGCGAACAAGCTGGCTGCGCTGATCCTGTTCTGCAGCGGGATCATTATCGCGCTGATCCTTGTCCTGACCGCGTTCGGTCTGTTCCTGCTCCCGATGGAGAGCGTGTTCTCTCCTCTGATCCAGGCGCTCGCGGAGGTCGTGATCCTGATCGTCGTCTGCCGCGCCGTCAAATACCGCGCGTGGTGGCTGAAGCATCTTCTGATGCTCGCGATCATCCTGGTCTACGCCAGGCTCGACTGCGTCGTGACCCACAAGGCGGCGATCCTGATGGTCCTGCCCGTCGTGCTCAGCAGCCGGTACTTTTCGCGCCGGCTCACCGTCTTCACGTCGCTCGTCTCGACCGTCGCGTTCGCCGCCTCCGCCGTCTACGGGGCGACGCACGGGATGATCAACCTCAATATCGTCACGATGGACGCGGGGATCACGATGACCACGACCGGGGGGTTTCTCGGCGATACGGTGAAGAACGCCGGCGTCAGCGACGCGATGCTGATCAAGAACACGATGCTCTTCGACTATCTCCCCAGGTGGCTGATGTTCTCGATCGCCACGATCGTCAGCTGCAATATCGCCCGTCGCGGGCGCGATATGGTCGTGACCCAGCACGATAAGGACGTCGAGACCGCGCGCATTTCGACCGAGTTGAACCTCGCCACCCGGATCCAGGCGGATATGGTGCCGAATATCTATCCGGCGTTTCCCGACCGGCGCGAGTTCGACGTCTACGCCACGATGGACCCCGCGAAGGAGGTCGGAGGCGACTTCTACGATTTCTTCCTTATCGACGACGACCACCTGTGTCTTGTGATGGCGGACGTGTCGGGGAAGGGGGTGCCGGCGGCGCTCTTTATGATGGCGTCTAAGATCATTCTGGCGAACAACGCGATGATCGGCAAGTCCCCGGCGCAGATCCTGACCGACACCAACGCCGCGATCTGCTCGCACAACCGCGAGGAGATGTTCGTCACCGTCTGGCTCGGTATCCTTGAGATCTCGACCGGTAAACTGGTCGCCGCCAACGCCGGGCACGAATACCCTGTCGTCAAGCACGGCGATGGGTCGTTCGAGGTCCTGCGCGATAAGCACGGCTTCGTTATCGGCGGGATGGCGGGGATGAAGTACAAAGAGTACGAACTGACCCTCGAGCCCGGCTCCAAACTCTTCCTCTACACCGACGGCGTGCCGGAGGCGACCGACGCGGAGAGCAATATGTTCGGCGCAGACCGGATGCTCGATGCGCTGAACGAAAAGAAGGACGGCACGACCGTCGAGATACTGAAACACGTCCGGGCTTCGGTCGACGGATTCGTAAAGGACGCCGAGCAGTTCGACGACCTGACGATGCTCTGTATGGAATACCGCGGACCCGAAAAAGCGTAAGTAAGGAGAAAAACCGTATGGACAATAAGCGCGCCGTGATCATCCCCCTCTCCGGCAGGATCGATTCCGCAAACGCCCATGAGACCGAAGAAAGACTTGCGTCGGAACTTCCCGCGGACGGAAACGCCGCCGTCACGCTCGATATGGAGAAACTCGAATACGTCTCGTCCGCCGGGCTCCGTCTGATCCTCCGGGTGAAGAAATCGCACCCGGATCTCTCGATCGTCAACGTCAGCCCCGAGGTCTACGATATTTTCGAGATGACCGGCTTTACCGAAATGATGGAGGTCAAAAAGGCGTATCGCACCGTCTCGGTCGAGGGGTGCGAGGTCATCGGGGAGGGCGCGAACGGCAAGGTCTACCGTATCGACGGCGACAACGTCGTAAAGACCTATAAGAACGCCGACGCCCTCTCCGAGATCATGCACGAACGCGAGGTCGCGCGGCTCGCCTTGATCCTCGGCGTTCCGACCGCGATCTCCTACGACGTCGTGCGGGTCGGGGACAGCTACGGCTCGGTCTTCGAACTGCTCAACGCAAAGTCCTTTTCCAAGATCCTCGCGAACGAGCCCGACCGCTTCGACTGGTGCGTTTCCGAATACGTCGGGATGCTGAAAAAGATCCATTCGATCAAGGTCCCCGAGGGGAAACTGCCCTGCGCGAAGCGGAAGATCCTTGACGCCGTCGGACGGCTGGTCGGCGCGCTCCCCGCGGGAATGGGCGAAAAACTGCTGAAAATGACCGAGGAGATCCCCGATTCCGACGGGATGATCCACGGCGACTATCACACGAAAAATATCGTGCTCGCGGGCGACGAGGTGCTGGTGATCGATATGGACACCCTCTCGGTCGGACATCCGATCTTCGATCTGGTCCAGATGTATAACGCCTACGCGGGCTACTCGATCTCCGACCCCGAGATCGTCCTGCGCTTCCAGGGCTACGACGCCGCGACCGCCCGCCGCTTCTGGCGCGCCTCGCTTGCGGAATATATCGGGACGTCCGACGAGAACGAAGTCACAGAGGTCGAAAACAAGGTCCGCTGCCTCTCCTACGCGTACCTGATCGACCGCGCGATCCGGCATAAGGATACCGACTCGACCGAGTACAAGCTCTGGAGCGAGGGACTGCTCTCGATCCTCCCGACGGTCGATTCGCTCGTCTTTGATTGCGGCGGGGGTGAGATCGCGCAGGACCCCGATTCTCTCGATATCGAGGCGATCTCCGACAACCTTTCCGCCGTCGTCGATTTCGTCAACGCCAAACTCGACGCCGCCGACTGCTCCCCGAAGGCGCGGATGCAGATCGAACTCGCGGTCGAGGAGATCTTCGTCAATATCGCGAATTACGCCTACGCCCCCGAGATCGGGCGGGCGACGGTGCGTGTTTCGGTATCCGACGATCCGCTCACGGTCACGATCACCTTTATCGACCGCGGCGTCCCCTACGATCCCCTGAAGCGGAGCGATCCCGACGTCACCCTCTCCGCCGAGGAACGCGAGATCGGCGGGCTCGGGATCTTTATGACCAAGAAGGTAATGGACGAAGTCGCCTACGAATACAAGGACGGTCAGAACGTTCTGACCCTGAAAAAACGGCTCTGAAAGGGTTTGAAAGGAAACGGGATGACGATCGCATCGGGTCTTATCGACCTGCATATCCATACGACGGTCTCCGACGGCACCGATACGCCGGAGGAACTGTTCGGCAAAGTAAAGGACGCCGGGATCTCCCTCTTTTCGGTGACCGATCACGACGCGATCCGGGCGGCGAAGACCCTCTCTCCCCTCTGTGAGAAAGACGGTCCGCGCTTTCTTCCCGGGGTCGAGTTCTCCTGCCGTGACCGGGGAGGGAAGTACCACATCCTCGCCTACGGCTTCGACCCCGCGTCGGAGCCGCTCAACGCTCTGGTCAAGCGCGGACAGCTGCTCCGCGCCGACAAGCTGCTCGCCCGCGTCGCCTACCTGCGCGAAACGTTCGGGATCGAGTTCCCGGAGGAGGAGATCTTCCGCCTTCTCGCGGAGTCCAATCCAGGAAAGCCCCATCTCGCCAATCTGATGATCAAGTACGGTTACGCGATCACCTTCCGTTCCGCGATGGAAAAATACCTTGACCGTCTCCCCTCCGCCGCCGAGTATATCTGCCCGGAGGAGGCGATCGCCGGCATCCTTTCGGGCGGAGGGATCCCGATCCTGGCGCACCCCCTCGTCGGGAGCGGCAGGGAATACCTGACCGACGAGGAGATGGAGCGCCGCCTGACCCGCCTCAAAGAATACGGGCTTGCGGGGATCGAGGCGTTCTACTCCGGTTTTACCCGTGAGATGACGAAGGGACTGCTCGAAAAAGCCGACAAGTACGGACTGCTCGTCACGGCGGGGAGCGACTACCACGGAACGAACAAGACCGTGCGGCTCGGGGAAACGGGTCTGCCCGATCCCGCGGACTACCCCTCCGCCTTCCTGCGTTTCCTTTCCCGCGTCGGCGTTTGACGCGACCCCGCGCTGCGCCGGGGGCTTTTTCATCCCGTCCCGCCCTGTTCCGGGGGCGGGATTTTGGTTTTTTCTCTTGCTTTTTCGGGCGGTCCCGTATATAATGGATATGGAAAACGACAGAAAGACCGGCGCCGTGTTTCGCCGGGGGTACCGATATGCGTTATCTTGTGATGAGCGACAGTTTCAAGGGCAGTATGACGGCGAAAACCGTCTGCGAGACCGTGCGCGAGCGGATCCTGTCGCACGATCCGGCAAGCGAAGTGACGATCTTTCCCGCCTTTGACGGGGGAGAGGGCAGCGCCGAATACCTGACCTCGATCTACGGGGGAAAAACGGTCTCGGTCCGCGCGCGAAACGCGACCGGACGGCGCGCGCCGTCGAATTTCGGGATGAAGGATAAGACCGCGTTCCTCGCCGTCGCGGACACGTCGGGGCTTCCCGGCGCAAAGATCCGCAACCCCTTCGTCACAACGACCGTCGGGCTGGGGGATCAGATGCTCGAGGCGATCGCGCGGGGCGCGGATCATATCGTGATCGGACTCGGCGGCAGTTCGACAAACGACGGAGGCGCAGGCGCTGCGGCGGCGCTCGGGGCGGTATTCCGCGACGAAAACGGCGATCCCTTCGTCCCGGTCGGCGGCACGCTCGGTAAAATTGCGTCGGTCGACGTCACCGAACTGAAAAAGAGGATCGCCGGGGTGCGTTTCACCGCGCTCTGCGACGTGACCAACCCCCTGACGGGGGAGACGGGCTGCTCGTTCGTTTACGCGAAGCAGAAGGGCGCCCGCTCGCGCAAAAAACGCGAAGAACTGGACGAGTATATGAAACACTACGCCCGTGTGACCGCGTTCCTCGGCGTTTCCCCCGACACACCGGGCGCCGGCGCCGCGGGCGGGCTCGGCTATTTCGTCCGCGCCTTCCTCGGGGGCGAGCTGGTCTCGGGCGCCGACTTCTTCCTCAACGCGATCGACTTCGATAAACGGATCAAAGACGCCGACGTCGGCGCAAGAGACGCGGGAAAACCGACCGTCGTTTTCTGCGGCGCCGCCGAGAAAGCCGAGACCCCCGACGGGACCGCCGTCGTCACCATCAACGATCCGTCGCTCCCGCTCGCGGAGAATCTCCTTCGCAGCAGAGAGAACCTCGTCAAAGCCGTCGACCGCTGGCTGAACGGCTGATCTCCCCGAATAAACGCCCTCCGCACGGAGGGACGGCGCGCTCCCGCCTATCCGTCTACCTACTCCCATCAATCACCCCCTCCGCACGCGGAGGGGGTGATTTTATAATAGATTGAGGGGCGAATTCCCGGCTTCCCCGGCAAGATGCGACAGACGCGCGATCAGTTCGTGCCGCGAGACGACGTAGAGCGCCCCGTCCCCGGCAAGACACGAGCCGCAGAGCGTGGAAACGGCGCGGTCAAGATCGGCAAGCACCCGGTGATCGAGCGTGAGAAGATAGATCTTTTCCCGCCTCTGCCAGAGCGTGTGGATCGCGTCGGCGTCCTCCGTGGCGGCGACCTCGTTTTCGGGCAGCGCCTCGACCCGCTCCCGGATCCCGTCGATCGAACGCGCGGTCAGACCGCCGCCGAGAAACACCCCGGAGAGAAGCAGCGCGAGCAAAAGGGAGGAGAAGAGGATCGGCTTTTTCATTCGTCCGGCTCCTTTTTTATCAGCGTGTAGCGCCCGTCGTCCCGCAGGGTGAGAAGAAAGGCGTCTTTTCGTCCGATCCCGTTCCGTTTGAGGATCGATCCCGCCTTTTCACGCCCGCCTTTCAGGGATGCCAGCGCGTTTTCGTCAAAAACCCCGTCCAGTATCACCGGCGTTTCGTAACCTCCCTTGTCTCCCGCAACCGAAGACGGCGAGAGCGGCTGACTGTTCGGATCCAACAAAACCGAGAGCCGCCCGTTCTGCTCGACCGTCCCGAGCGCGACGTCCGAGAGCCGATCCACCCCCTGCAGCCGCAGTTCCCCCATCAGCTCGTCGACCGAGATACGCAGCCGCCGGAGCGCCGCCTGATCGATCGTTCCGTTTCGGATCAGGGTCGCGGTTTTGGGCTCGAATATCCGTTTCAGGAACGCGAAGCGGTTTTTGAGACAGGTGATGAGCAGTTCGAGCGCCAGAATGAAAAGCAGCGGGATCACGGCGTAGAGCAGGGGGATCTCCGGGTCCGCGACCGGGAGCGCCGCGATCTCGGAGAGCAGGAGCGTCGAGATCAGGTCGGAGACCTCAAGTTCGCCCACCTGCCGTTTCCCCATGATGCGGAGCGAGAGCGAGAGCAGGATATAGATCACGACGATCCGATAGAGTATGGTCGCCATCGGGACCCTCCTTTTTCGGGTAGTGTTCCGCCCGCCGCGCCCGACTATTCCCGCGCAGGTCTTATTTTTCCCGAAATCTATTTACAAAAAGAGAAAATACTGCTATAATATTCTTTCAGAGTGTGAGAAAGGAGAGAGGTATGCCCTACCGCGTCGGTTTTTGCTCGCTCGGCTGCAAGGTGTCGCAGTACGAGTCCGAGGCGCTTGCCGAGAGGTTTGCCGCCGCCGGGTTCACCGTCTCCGATTTCGACGCCGTCTGCGACGTCTACGTGATCAACACCTGCACCGTCACGGTCGAGAGCGACCGCAAATCGCGCCAGATGATCCGCCGCGCGATAAGGGTGAATCCCGACGCCGCCGTGATCGTCACCGGCTGTTCCTCGCAGCTCCATCCCGACGAGATCTCGTCGATCCGGGGCGTCTCCTACGTTTCGGGCAACGACCGCAAGATGAATCTGCCCGAGGTGGCGCTGGAACTGCTCTCCCGTCCGAAGACCGCCGCGGTGAACGCCGTGCGCGACCTTGCGGGGGTCCCGTTCGAGCCCGCCGCGATCACCAAAGCCCCGCGCACCCGCGCTTTCGTCAAGATCGAGGACGGCTGCAACTGCCGCTGCGCCTACTGCGCCATCCCCCTCGCGAGGGGACCCGTCCGCTCGAAAGCCCCCTCCGACGTTCTGGAGGAGGTCAGAGCGCTGGTTTCCTCCGGGACGCGCGAGATCGTGCTCACCGGGATCGAGACCGCGGCGTACGGCGTCGACCTCGACGGCTATCGGCTGGTCGATCTGATTTGTGACGTCGCCGACAAAACCGGCGTCGAGCGCATCCGTCTGAGTTCGCTCGCCCCCGAGATGATGACCCCCGGCGTGGTCCGGCGGCTCGCGGGGATCGGCAAACTCGCCCCGCATTTTCACCTCTCGCTCCAATCGGGCTCCGACGCGGTGCTTGCCGGGATGCGGCGTCCCTACCGGACGGATCGGGTGCGCGGATCCATCGCCGCTCTCCGGGAGGCGATCCCCGGCGTGACCTTCACGACCGACGTGATCGTGGGATTCCCGGGCGAGACCGAAGACTGTTTCCGCGAGACGGTCGATTTCTGCCGCGAGGCGCGTTTCCTTCGTCTTCACGTTTTCCCGTTTTCGCCCCGCCCCGGAACGCCGGCGGCGACTTTCCCGGATCAGATCGACGGGGAAACCAAGCGCAGACGGGTGCGGGAACTGGTCAAGGTCGGGCGCGACGTCGCAAAAGACCTGCTTTCCGACCTGATCGCCGCCGAAACCCCCCTCTCGGTCCTGTTTGAAACGCGGGACGGGGAGTATATGACGGGGCATTCCGAGAACTATATCGAGGTCAGGGTCAAGACCGACCGGGACCTTGCGGGGCAGATCCTGCCCGTTCTGCCCGTCTCCCTCTCCCCCGAGGGCGTTACGGGTATCATCAAGAGTAATATATGATTTGCGGGCGACCGCAGAAAGAGGACGGTATGAACAACAGCGAAAAAACAATGGACAAGATCGTGGCGCTCTGCAAGACCCGGGGCTTCGTTTATCCGGGATCGGAGATCTACGGCGGGCTCTCGAACTCCTGGGACTACGGACCGCTCGGCGTGGAATTCAAGAACAACGTCAAGCGCGCCTGGTGGAAAAAGTTCGTGCAGGAGAATCCCTATAACGTCGGGCTCGACTCCGCGATCATCATGAATCCCCGGACGTGGGTCGCCTCGGGGCATCTCGGCGGTTTCTCCGATCCTCTGATGGACTGCCGCGTCTGCAAGAGCCGTCACCGCGCAGACAAACTGATCGAGGACTACGCGTTCCAAAACAAGATCGACGTCAATCCCGCCGCCATGTCGGACGACGAGATGTCGGCTTATATCAAGGAAAAGCATATCGTCTGCCCCGATTGCGGGAGCGGAGATTTCACCCCGATCCGCAAGTTCAACCTGATGTTCAAGACCTTTATCGGCGTGACCGAGGATTCGACCAGCACGGTCTATCTCCGTCCCGAGACGGCGCAGGGCATCTTCGTCAACTTCAAGAACGTGCAGCGGACCACGCGCAGAAAGATCCCGTTCGGGATCGGACAGATCGGCAAGTCCTTCCGCAACGAGATCACGCCGGGAAACTTCATCTTCCGTATCCGCGAGTTCGAGCAGATGGAACTCGAGTTCTTCTGCAAGCCCGGGACCGACCTCGACTGGTTCAACTTCTGGCGCAACTATTGCGCGGAGTTCCTCTATTCGCTCGGGATGAAGCGCGAGAATCTCCGGCTGCGCGACCACAGCCCGGAGGAACTCTGCTTCTACTCGAAGGGGACGACCGACATCGAGTTCCTGTTCCCGTTCGGATGGGGCGAACTCTGGGGCATCGCGGACCGCACCGACTACGATCTGACCCAGCATCAGAATACCTCGGGCGAGAGTATGGAATACTTTGATCCCGAGACCAACGAAAAATACGTCCCCTACGTCGTCGAGCCCTCGCTCGGCGCCGACCGCGTCACGCTCGCCTTCCTCTGCGACGCTTACGACGAGGAGGTCGTCGACGCCGAGAAGAACGACGTCCGCGTGGTGCTTCACCTGCATCCTGCGCTCGCCCCCGTCAAGGCGGCGGTCCTCCCGCTCTCGAAGAAACTGTCCGACAAGGCGACCGACCTGTTCACGGAACTTTCCAAGACCATGAACGTCGAGTTCGACGAGTCCGGCTCGATCGGAAAGCGCTATCGCCGGCAGGACGAGATCGGGACCCCCTTCTGCATCACCTACGACTTCGAGAGCGAGAACGACGGCTGCGTGACCGTCCGCGAACGCGATTCGATGGAGCAGATCCGTCTGCCGATCTCCGAAGTGAAAGCGTATATCGAGGAAAGGATCGCATTCTGATCCCACATGGAGAATACCGATAACCGGGGGACCCTCCCCGGAAAACAGAAGAAAAAGAAGAGCGCCGCCCGGCGGATCGTCGGGATCGCTCTCCTTTTGCTGCTTCTGTATCTCGTCTATTTCGTCGTCGGGATGGCGGCGCCGTTCCTCCCGCTCGCCGGGACCGCGCCGGGGACCCGCGATCCCGCCTCCTATCGCGGCGACGGTTCGCCGTGGGTGGAGCGGGCGTCGGTCATCGAGGAGAACGAGGACGCGCTCGACTGGCGGCTGAAACTGATCGCCGCGGCGACCGATTCGGTGTCCTTCGTCACCTACCAGTTCCGCGAGGGCGAAAGCACGACGCGGCT
>CACZAZ010000098.1 GCA_902779285.1 uncultured Ruminococcus sp. | reverse complement strand
GCATCACGATCGACCCCGTTACCAACGGAGCCGCCGTGCGCGAGAACCGCGAGACGTCGATCCCCGGCGTTTTCGCCTGCGGCAACGTCCTGCACGTCCACGACCTCGTCGACTTCGTGTCGGAGGAGGGTGAGATCGCCGGGAACGCCGCCGCGGATTACCTGATGAATACGAAGAAAATCGAGACCGCCCCCGTCGCCCGCATCACGGCGAAGGACGGCGTGCGCTACACCGTTCCGGAACTGATCGGGGACGGAGAGACGCCGAAAGTCACCGTCTTCTTCCGCGTCGCGGACAGTTTCAGAGACGCGACGCTGGTGGCGGAAAACGAAAGCGGCGTGATCCTCTCGAAGAAGGTGCGCCGGATGGTCCCGGGCGAGATGCAGCGGGTCGATCTGCCGCGTGAGAAACTGGTCGGGACGGTCACCCTCCGGGTCGAGCCGAAGGCGTGACTTCCCCGTTACCCGCTCGCGGGATCCGTCGAAAGAAAGCGAAGAAAGGAACATACCCGAAAAGGTGTGAATGAGTGAAGAAAATGGAAAACGTCGAAAAGATCCGCCGTTTCCCCTGTACGGTCTGCCCGATGGGGTGCGAACTGACCGTCGATACCGAATCGCTCGAGGTGACCGGCAACGGCTGCCCGCGCGGAAAAGCGTACGGCGTGGCGGAGGTGACCCATCCGACCCGGACCCTGACCACCACGGTCGCCGTGCGCGGTACCGACCGCGTGATCGCTGTCCGCACCGATAAGCCCATCCCGAAGGAACTGCTCCTGCCCGCGATGGACTTTATCCGCGCCTACGCCGCCCCCGAAACCGCGAAGCCCGGGACCGTCCTCGTCGAGGGCTTCATGGGTACCGACGCCAACCTCGTCGTGACCGGGAAGTAAGGGGACGAGGGGACGCGTCCGCTTTCTTGAAGGCGCCGCCCGCAACCCACGGGCGGGCGCGGTAAGGAAAGATGGAGCAAAGAACTTTATAAACGGAATGGTTATAGCAAAACGGCGCTTCGGCGCCGTTTTGCGGTTTTATAGGGGATTCAAAACGACCGCCTTTCCGAATCGTTGTTGCCGCAGGGACGAGTTGACAACAATTTCCGCGGATGATATACTATTGTAGGATGTAGACGCGGCGCAAGCAATACTTGACAGGGTCAAGCAGGTTATTCTTTACAACGCTCGGCGTCCGTGATACAATCAAAACAAGCCGGAAAGGAGGTCGCCATGACCGTCGGAGAAAAGATACAGTATTACAGAAAGAAAGCGGGACTCTCCCAAGAAGATCTCGGTCAAAAACTGCTGGTCAGCCGTCAGACCGTCAGTCTCTGGGAAATGGATAAGACGCTGCCGACCGTTGATAACCTTCGTCTTTTGAAAGAGCTCTTCTCGGTTTCGGTCGACGAAATTCTCGACGAATCCGAGCCAACCGAAGAGACAGAGGAGATCAAGCCGAAGGAAACCTACGTTTTCGAGCTGGATAAAAACGATCAGAACGAAGTGAACGGGAAAATGAGAAAACCCGTTCTGACCTACTTGATCGTTTCGATCGTCGCCTCCGTCGCCCTGTTCGTTCTTTGCATCGCGTTCAAGGCGCACGGCGTGCTCCGCGGGCTCGTCACGGGATGGTGTCTTGCGGTGATCGTCCATCGCCTGTTCTGGTTCTTCTTTTTCAAGAAAAAGCAGAAGCGCGGCGAAGAGAAGCTCTCTCAAAGCACGCTTTCATACGAGGTCTACGATTCCTTCTTCGTTCTGACCGTGACCCGCGGCGGCGAGATCACCAGAACGCACAAGGTCTATTTCTCCGAGGTCGAGAACGTCCATTCCTTTGAAAAGTTTCTCGTCCTGGAGGTTACGGGCACCCTTTTCGTTCTGAAAAAAGAACTCCTGTCCCCGGACTCGGTTTTCTATTCCCTCGCTGCCCCCGCGCCGGCGATAAAAGAGGAGATCAATGTCAAACCGGACAAGCGCCTTGTCCTCGTTTCCAATCTGCTCTTTCTGTTCTCCGTTTTCTCGCTGTTCGGCGCTCTGTTCGGCGTCGAGATCGCGAACGAATTCTATCCGTCACCGGTCGAAAATATGTGGGTGTTCCTGCTGTTTCTTCCGATCCCCGTCGCGTCGATCGTGTTTGGATTCTACCTGAAAAAGAAAAGGCAAAAGTATAAAAAGAACGTGATTGTCGGTTTCATTATGGCGGCGCTCCTCGCCATCTACGGATCGTTCGGCTTTTTGCTCTCCGACGTATTCTCGCACGACGACGCGCCGGTTTTGCGGGTGGAAGAGGCGCTCGGGATCGATATTCCGGAATATACGCAGATCAACACGCAGGATTGGACCAAGGGAACGCAGCACGTTGCCCGCGGCACCGTGATTTCCACAAGCGACGTTTACTTTGACGACGCAGCGGTCGCGGAGTTTGAAAGCAAGCTCGGGGACGACCCGAAATGGATTGACCGCATCCCGAGCGACCTTGTCGGGATCACCTCCACGTTCTGCGATTCCGGGGGAGACGACTATTATATCATTTATAACAAGAATACGAAAGAATACAACACCCTCCCGGCGGAGAGCGGGACCTACGAATTCATCAACGTCCTTTACAGCGTGAAGGACAATTCGATGACGCTGGTGGAGTACACCATCGAGTACGTCAAATAACGTGAAACGCTCCGTTCCGCGCCGGAGCGGAATCGGCTTGCTTTTCGCATTGGATTCCATTTTCGCTTTTCGTAAAATAATCGGGTTTTTCGGAAAAAGCAATTGACAAATTGTAAACGGGATGGTATAATGAAACCGGAATGACAAAATGTAAATGCCATACTTTTCATATCCGAGATCATTTAGGGAGGTATTCTATGAAAAAGGTACGCATCCTTGCGGTCACGATCCTCTGTTTGTGCCTTGCGTTCGCGCTTGCGGCGTGCGGAAAAACAGTAAAGATCAAACTGAACTTTATCGTGGACGGCGAAGTGTACGCGACGGTCAATACCGAACGCGACGCGGTGATCGCCATGCCCGACGACCCGGTCAAAGAGGGCAAACAGTTCGACGGCTGGTATTGGGACGAGGGAACGTGGAAACAGCCCTTTACCGCGAACTCTCTGATGGACGCGCCTCTGTCCTCGAATATGAGCGTGTACGCGAAATGGAAGGGCGGCGAAGCCGGGACCGGCAGCAGCGGGCAATCGACGTCTTCTCCCGACGCGTTCACCGTTACCTTCAACACGGCGGACGGGACGGCGGTGGCTCCGCAGACGGAGGAAAAGGGCGCGACGATCCGAACGCCCGCAAATCCCACCCGCAAGGGCTACGATTTCATAGGATGGGATACGGACCTTTCCGCCCCCGTCACGCGTGATCTGACGGTCACGGCGCAATGGCAGATCGTCACCTATACCGTCCGGTACGAACTCGGGGGAGGGACGAACGCCGCCGGCAATCCCGCGACCTATACGGTGGAAGACGACGTGGTCCTCGCCGCGCCGACGCGCGGGACCGACGGTTTTCTCGGCTGGTTTCTGCCGAGCGGTCAGGCGGTCGAACAACTGACGGGGCTCACCGGAAACCTGACGCTTACGGCGAGATGGGGCGACCCTGACAAGTGGGAGCTGATCGGTGAAGAACTGGCGGGGATATCCGCTACGGACAGAAGTTTCAAGATCGAGATGAGTTCCTACGGCGACGTCGAAAAGAGGTCGAAAAACAGTACCTTCCTCGCCGGTCCCGATTCGATCACGGAGGGCGTAACCCCGATGATCGAGCAGCTCGTCTATCAGCGGAACGCCGCGGCAAAGCAGGCGCTCGGCACGACGGTCAGCTACGTCTATTGGGACAACGCATGGGGACAGCAGGCGTCCCGGATCAAAACGGTCGTACAGTCGAGCGCATCCGACGCGCCGACGGTCTTCGTCAATATGATCTACGACCTCTCTCTTGCGACCCTCGACGGCTGCTTCAAGGACGTCTGGAGCATCAAGGACTCGTATTTCGACTTTGACGACTACGGCTGGATGTCCGATCTGATGAGCGATCTGTCGTTCACGGGCGACCGCGCCTACACCCTCTGCGGCGACTATTTCCTCGACCTTTACCGTGCGATGATGGTCCTTCCCTTCAACGTGGAAATGATGGACGATAACGCCGCGAAACTCGCCCCGGCGCTCTTCGGCGGCGCGCTCGGGCAGGGCGAGACCATGTCGGAACGCTTCTTCAGCTACGTCGAGGCGGGCAACTGGACCTGGGACGCGCTCGGAAAACTCTCGGCGGCGATCTGGACGGACGTCGACGGAGACGCAAAGACCTCGCAAAACGATATTCTCGGGATCATCGTGGACGGATACGGCGGGACCGCCGCCTCCGCGTTCATCTATTCCTCGGGGGAGAATCTGACCGAAACCTTCGTCAAGAACGGACAGATGCGGATCCGGTATCCCTCCGATCCGTCGACGCTCAGCGCGATCTTTGACGCCGTCACGTCCGCCTTTGCCCGCAACGGGGCGCTGGTGACCAAGGATTCGACCACGAGCGCGTCGGGGCTTTCCCTTCACAATACCAAATTTGCCGACGACGAGGTGCTGTTCGCGGGACCGAGAACGCTCGGAGCTCTCGAAGAAGCCGTATTTAAGAATATGTCGTCCGTCTTCTCGGTCGTTCCCTTCCCGAAGGTGAACGCCTCCAAAGCGTACCGCACCGTGATCCACAACATCGGGGACGCCGGAGCGATCAACGTGAACGCGAACCCCCGGAAAGCGAGAGTCGTCTCGGCGTATCTGCAGTACTGCACCGAAAACGCGAGCACGATCCGCCACGAGTTCCTCGATCTGTATACGAAGTACAAAACGTTCTCCTTCAGTTACGGGACCGATCGGATGATCGACCTGATCTGCGGCTCGATCGCCGGGCTCCGCGACAAAGCGGTCGAGGATCTGATGAACAACACGGACGCCGTCAAAAAGCTGCGCTGGCACGCCATGATGAAGGATTATAAAACCGGGGCGTTCCTCGCAAACGGCTCGTATATCGAAAACCAGTACGCGAGCGCCGTCAGCGGCAAA
>CACZAZ010000097.1:5378-10808 GCA_902779285.1 uncultured Ruminococcus sp. | reverse complement strand
GGCGGTCAACCCCGCGAGCATTTCATTCGGGATCGATCCCGCGTGCTCGGAGAGCGCGATAAGATCCGCCTGCTCGTCACCGAAAAGAACGGCGTGATCGCCCGGCTTGACGTCAAGACCGTCGGGCAGCGCGATCGAGGAGAGGTCCATCGAGATCCGCCCGACGAGAGGACACCGTACGCCCCGAACCGAGACGAGCCCGCCCGAACAGGAACGCAGAAAGCCGTCGGCGTAACCGATCCCGAGAAGAGCTATGCGCTTGGGTTTGTCGATCCGGTAGGTGCGGTAGTATCCGACCGTCTCGCCCGGTGCGAACTCCCGCACCTGCAAGATCGGGGCGCAGAGGCGCATCACGGGAACCAGTCCGGGATCGGGAAGATGCGGCGCGGGGTTGTATCCGTAGAGCGAAAGGCCCGGACGGATGATCGGCTGCGCGGCGGCGCCGAAACGCAAGATCGAGGCGCTGTTGGCAAAATGCGCCGGAAGCGACAGTCCCCTTACGGCGAGTTTCTTCAGCACGCCGCGGAAGATCCCGACCGATTTTTCCGCCAAACCCCCGTCGACGTCGGCGTCGGGGATATGGGTGTAGATCGACGTGGGAAGGAGCCGACCGTTCTTCGCGACCGCAAGGATCTCTTCGGTCGGATCGTCCGAAACGGCGGGAAAGCCGAGCCGTCCCATACCGGTATCGACGGCGAATACGATCTTCAGCCGCTTGTCGCACGGGACGCGGGCGGCAAGTTCGTCGGCGTACCCGGTCGAGTTGACGACCTGCGTAAAGTCGCCCGCGAGAAGGTCGGGGGTCAGGCACGGGTCGGTCGGCGCGAGGATCAGGATCTCGCAGTCGGGGATCGCTTCCCTGACCTCGATCGCCTCCGACAGCCGCGCGACGGCAAACCGACGGGCGCCGACCGCGGCAAGCCGGAGGGCGACCTCGCGCGCGCCGTGCCCGTAGGCGTTCGCCTTGACGAGCGCGAAAGCGTTTTCGGGGGCGACGCCGGCGGCGCGCGTCAGACGGAGAAAATTGTTCCGCAGCGCCGCGGTCGAGAGCAGGGCGGTCGCTTCGGTGATCCTTTGTTCCATAGTTCGTTCCTTCCTTTGTAACACCGATCAGCGCGCAGCGTAATTATTCAGATACGCAGACGAAACCGGAAAATCGAAATAGGTATCGGGATAGGGTTCTTCCGTCAGACAGAAGTGCCACCATTCGCAATCGATCGGCTGAAACCCGTTCCGCGTCATAATACGCCGGAGAAGCATCCGGTTTTCGTATTGTTCTTCGGTTATCCCACGATAATCGGGGTGCGAGATCCCGCCCAGAAAATCGAAGGCGCCTCCCATATCGACCGCCTCTCCCGTCTTTTCGGAGAGAAGCGTCAGATCGACGGCGCTTCCCCGACTGTGTCCCGACTTTTCCGAGACGTACCCTTTTTCAAAGAGGTCCGCTTTATCGAGATCGGGATAGAAAACGCTTTTCATTCTTTCGTCGGAGACGTCGCTTGCCCACCGGACGAAATGCGCGACCGCCCGCGCCGGACGGTAGGCGTCGAACACTTTCAGGCGGTATCCCTGAAAACGGCATTCGTCGCTCGCGCGTTTCAGCGCGGCTGCCGCTTCTCTTGTCAGTATGGCGCAGGGTTCCTCGTATCCGTCGATCCGCTCTCCGACGAAATTGTACGCGGTGTAATAGCGGATCTCCTGCAGTACGTCGGGAACGAACTCCGAGAGCAGAACGAATCCCGAGGGATCGAGCGTGGATCGTTTTTGCTGTTCTTTTATCATTTGCATCCGGCTTATCTTATCGGAATGGTTTTTTGTCTTTGTCGAGCGCCGTGAGGCGACGGATGAGATAGGTATTTTCGAGCGGCGAGCCGTCGAGAAAGTGCGTCTCTTGATCGAGGGCGATCATAACGTAGTCGGGGTTGAGGAACTCTCCCTGCGAGGTGCCGAGGGTCATGGTCAGGCGGAGGGCGTGTTCCCCCGTGACGGTCACTTTCGCGTCGGCGGTCTGCTTCCCCACCACGCGCTCGGTCGCCTTGCCGTGGGTAAGGTTGCGGCAGGTGAGATCCGGGTCGGAGAGCAGACGGCGGAAGGATCCCGCGAGTCGTTCCGCGTCCTTATCGGTCCGAACGAGGATCTCGTATTCCGCGAAGCATTGATCGGTCAGTTTGTTATCGGGATAGTACGCGTCAAGGAAGGTCAACTCCTCCGGGGTCGCCGCGTTCAGCCGCGCGAGGGCGTCGGCAGGATCTATCCGCTCGGTCAGGCGGAATTCGACGAACTCGCATTCGCTCTCCATCCCGACTGACATCGGCGTTCCGAAAACGATCTTCGGAACCGGGTTGAAGCCCTGCGTGAACCAGCAGGGGATCCCGGCGCGAGTCGCCGCCTTCGAGACCGTGCGGACGAGTTCGAGGTGCGAGACGTAGCGGAGCCGCCCGACCTTTCGGAACAGAAACCGCAGACGGATCGGGACGTTGTCGCAGGGACGGTTCACTTTTTCTTCGGACACCATCTGGTATTCCCTCCCAACCGATCCGCTCCGCACCCGTTGCAATGCTCGGCGCAGGAGGGGGTCGTTTTTTCGGCGTAGGCGCGTTCGCGTTCGCGTTTCAAGTAGTCCTTGGTCACGCCGCAGTCGATCAGATCCCACGGCAAAACCTCGTCAAGCCCGAAGGTGCGGTTGGCGTAGAAGGCGGGATCGACCCCCGTACGGGCGAAGTAGTCCATCCATTTGTCGTAGTCGAAATGCTCGCTCCACGCCGAATACGCCGAGCCCTCGCGGGCGGCGAGAACGAGCGATCCCGCGAGCCGACGGTCGCCTCTGGCGAGTACCGCCTCGACCCGCGACACTTTGGCGTCGTGGTAGTGGTAGACCACCTTGCGGTCGGTGATCCGGTCCTTCAGGTAGAGCTGTTTTTCCTGCAGGACTTCGAGCGGGTCCTGCCCCTCCCATTGGAAGGCGGTAAAGGGTTTCGGCACGAAGCACGACACGCTGACCGTGACGCGCACGTTGCGCCCGCGCTGCTCTTTCGGCGTTTCGTAGAAGACGTGGACGGCGTCGGAGGCGAGCTTCGCGATCCCGGCGAGATCCTCGTGGGTCTCGGTCGGGAGCCCCTGCATAAAGTAGAGCCCGACGGCGCGGAGCAGATCCTCCTCGCGCACGTTCTTGTTGATGACGTCGCGCAGCCGCTGGGTCCCCGCCTCGGGCGCGAAGGTGATCCCGCCGCGCCGCACGCCCGAGATCCGGTCCATCAGTTCCTTCGTGAAACTGTCGACCCGGAGCGACGGCAGGGAGAGCGAGACGTTTTCTTTGTCGGTCCACGAAAGCAGTTTGTCGGTCAACTCGTCGATCTTCGAGTAGTCGGACGTCGAGAGCGAGATCAGGGAGATCTCGTCGTAGCCGGTGTTCTCGTAGAGGCAGCGCGCCTGTTCGCACAGTTTGTCGGGCGATTTTTCGCGGATGGGACGGTAGACCATCCCCGCCTGACAGAACCGGCAGCCGCGGATGCACCCGCGGTAGAGTTCCAGAACGATCCGGTCGTGGACGGTCTCGCTGTACGGGATGACGGGCTTCAGGGGATAGGGCGCGTCGTCGAGGTTGCCGATGATGCGCTTCACGATCTTCATCGGGATATCGTCGTATTTCGGGGTGAAACGCTCGATCGTGCCGTCCTCCTTGTACGAGACGGCGTAGAGCGAGGGGACGTAGAAGCCGGGCAGTTTCGCCGCGGCGTGCAGAAACGCCTCTTTGGTATAGGTCCCCGCCTCTTTCATATCCCGGTAAAGGTGCGAGAGTTCGACCAGGGCGTCCTCCCCCTCCCCGATCGAGAACACGTCGAAAAAGTCCGCGACCGGCTCCGCGTTATAGGTGCAGGGACCGCCGCCGACGACGATCGGGTATTCCTCGCCCCGGTCGCGGCTGTAGAGCGGGATCCCGGCAAGGTCGAAAACGTGCAGGGCGGTCGGATAGCACATCTCGTACTGCAACGTCACGCCGACGATATCGAAATCGGTCAGGGGATCGCCGCTCTCGAGCGCGGTCAGGGGGATCCCGTAGGTCTGCATCTTCTCCCCCATATCGGGCGCCGGGGCGAATACCCGCTCGCACCAGATATCGGGTGCGGCGTTCAGGCATTCGTAGAGGATGCGCATCCCGAGATTCGACATCCCGATCGAGTAGATCTCGGGGAAAACGAAGGCAAAGCGGACCTTGACGTCCGCCTTGTCCTTTTTGACTTCGTAGAGTTCACCCCCGACGTACGCCGCGGGTTCGGTGACCGATTTCAGGATGCCGTGAAGGCGGTCGAGACGGTCCTTTTGTTCCATGTCATTTCCTTTCCTGTTTCCGGGCAAGCTTCATCCCCTCCGCGATCCTCTTTTCCGCGGCGGCGCCGCGTCCGATCGAGATCGAGATCAAAACCAGCCCGTAGAGCGCGGACGCCCACGCCGGGATCGGCGTGCCGGGATAGCGGATCAGTAAAAACGCCGAGAGCGCCGCTCCGATCAGAAACTGCGCGAACTTGAAGAAGCCGAGCCAGCCGCGGGCGAGGACGTATCGGCGGAAGGCGTGGAGCGCGTCGAGCGTGGTCGCGAGCGATCCGAGCGCGAACATCCCGGTTTCGGTGCGGCGCACGGTCCCCCGGTCGATATCGGCGGTCGTCATCCGGCGGATCTTCACCGCCTCGTCGGGCAGGTAACTGATCCGCGAGAAGTAGGCGGGGGTAAGACACGGATCGAAGGTGCGGATCTCGGTCGTGACGCCGAGTTTCCGCAGTTTTTCCGCCCTCGTTTCAAAGGAACGGAGCAGTACGTATTCGACGTAGAAGCGGGCGCGTACCTCCCCGTCGTAGGCGACGAACAGAACGCACATCCGGTCGTTTTTAAGCACTTTGTCGACGTCGACCTCGGGCAGAGGATAGCCGTTCTGCGCAAGGTATTCGCCGGAACCGATCGTCAGGGTCTTCCCCTCTACCCGCGCGGTCACGCCGCCCGAGACGATCTCGGTGATCTCGCACGCAAGCGCCGCGTTGCCGCCCGACGTCGTTTCGGCAAGCACGCGGGAGAGCGGCCCGCCGAGTTTGCGGTAGACGGCGGAGAGCAGGAGCAGGATCTCGTCCAGCCGGCTGTCGCGGAAGACGTTGACGATCCGGATGCGGGTCTCCTCGTACGAAAACGCGTCGCCGTCCTCCACCGAGAAGGTCGTGACGTGCGCGTAACGGTAGGCGGCGTCCTCCCCGATCACGGCGGTCCCGCCGTCAAGGAATGCGCGGGTGAGCGACGAAAACCAAAGCCGCCGCGAGAGCAGCGAAGCGAACGGACAGGTCAGAAGAAGCACCGAGACCGAGACCGAGATCGCCCGCGCGACCCCCGCGTCGGTGCGGAGATAGACCAAGAGAAACGCGCCGACGGCGACGGCGACCGAGAACA
>CACZAZ010000097.1:0-5230 GCA_902779285.1 uncultured Ruminococcus sp. | reverse complement strand
GCGTACTTTACGCCGCGATTCAGCATCAGACCGAGCGTGCGGTAGCGGGACTCCCATTCGAGCAGTTCCGCCCAGGTCGCCGCGGTCATCGCGACGGCGAGCGGAAGCGAGGTGAGCGTGGTCCCGATCCCGCCGCGGAAGAAAGCGTCGAGATCCAGCCAGACGACCGCGGCAAGCCCCAGAATGAGGAACGCCTCGGCGCGGAACCGTTTGTTCAGCAGGGCGGTCATCCCGGCGTAGAGCGAACGCCAGGAGCAGTAGGCGACCATCAGGATCAACTGCAGATCCAGCATCGCGGCGCCGCCGGGGATCCGGCTGATGCCGAGGGGCTCGGTCACGTCGAATCCGAAGACGCGGAAGCACTCGAGGACCAGCAGCATAAGCGTAAAGAGGATCGAGCAGCAGAAACGCACCCTCGCCGCCCCGATCCGCTGCAGCGCGTATTTTCTGCGGACGTCAAGATCGGCTTCGGTGAGTTCTTTTTTCTTCTTTTCGGGCTGCTTTCGGGGAGTTTCCTCCTCACCCGCAGCGGACGGGGAGGGAGAGACGGCGGGCGACTCCGAAAAGCCCTCGTCGGGGAGATCGGCGTCGGGTCCGTCGTTATCGAACAGGTCGGACTCCTCGGGCGACGGTCCCTGATCGGGCAGACCGATCTGTCCGAACAGTTCGTCCTCGTCAAGCGAGTCGCGTTCGCCCCAATCGAAGCGCGGCGCCTCGCCGTCGCCAGATGGCGTCTCCGCCGCTTCCCCGTTTTCGGGGGTCGCCGCCTCGGTTTCGGGGGCGGGGGTCTCGGCGTCGGACGCCTGCTCTTCCGATACCGGGACTGCCGCCTCGGTTTCGGCGGCGGGCGATTCGGTTTCGGCGGGCTCCGGCGCTTCGGTCGATTCGATAGCGGACGGCGCGAAAAGATCGTCGTCGTCGAACGCGGGTACGTCGGGATGACGGCCGGTTTCGTCAGTCATCGTCTCACTCCTTCTTCAGGTCTCTTTGTCTTGCCGCCTCCGCCAAAATCACCGCGGCGGCGGTGGATACGTTCATGGACTGCACTTTTCCGTGCAGAGGAATCGAGGTGACGAAGTCGCACTTCTCGCGCACGAGCCGGGAGATCCCCTCCCCCTCGCTGCCGAGAACGATCGCCACGGGTCCCGAAAAATCGCTTGCGTAGTAGGGGGTCCCGCCCATATCGGCGGCAAAGATCCAGAATCCCTTTTGTTTGAGATCCTCGATCGCCGTCGTGATATTCGGTACGCGGGCGACCGGAAGATGCTCGATCGCGCCGGCGCTCGCCCGTCCGACCAGAGCCGTCAATCCGACGGCGCGGCGCTTCGGGATGAGTACGCCGTGCGCCCCGGTGCATTCCGCCACGCGGATAAGCGACCCGAGATTCTGCGGGTCAAGGATGCCGTCGGCAAGCACGAGCAGGGGCGACTCCCCCCGCTCTTCCGCCAAGGCGAGCATATCGTCGACGGTCGAATAGTTCTGTTCGGCGGCGAAAGCGACGATGCCCTGATGCCGGGCATAACCCGACATCTGATCGAGTTTCGAGCGGTCGACCTCCGCGATGGGCAGTTTCCGCGCCGCCGCCTCGCCGATCAGTTGAATGATCGAGCCCTCGCGTTCGCCCTTCTGTACGTAGATCTTGTCGATATCGCGCCCCGACGCGAGCAGTTCCCGCACCGCGTTGCGGCCGACCACCATATTCTCGTTGATCTCTTTTTCCGCGGGCGCGGGACGGGCTTCGCGCGTTTCCGTCCTCGGGCGATTGGGCGCGTCTCTGCGGGGGAATCCCGGTTTGCCGGGGTTTTTGCGGAAAGGACGGCGGTTCGATCCGTCGCTTCCCGATCTTTTCTTCTCGTATGCCATACTGTCACCGCCTGACGATAGTTATCTCATTATAACTATTATAGCACGGT
Organism: uncultured Ruminococcus sp.; assembly: GCA_902779285.1. GTDB lineage: Bacteria > Bacillota > Clostridia > Oscillospirales > CAG-272 > UBA1740. The sequence continues at coordinate 3,317 of CACZAZ010000097.1, read as the reverse complement.
TTACCTTTTTTGTATAGACCCCACGGAAACTTTTTCGGGACGCCCGCGGGCGCTCTCCCCTCACAAAAAACAAAAAAAGAAAAAATCGGGTGAAATCACCCGATTTTTTCTCAAGACGAAGATCCGATCAGTTGCCGGCTCTTCTGGCCGCGAAGCACTCGCTGCAGTACACCGGCTTGCCGTCGGTCGGATTGAAGGGAACCTTGCAGGCAGCCCCGCACTCCGCGCACACCGCGTCGAACATCTCTCTCGTGCCCTTCGCGGCGTTCTTTCTGGCGTCCCGGCATGCTTTGCATCTCTGGGGCTCGTTCTGGAAGCCCTTCTGAGCGTAGAACTCCTGCTCACCCGCCGTGAACACAAAGTCTGCACCGCATTCCTTGCACTTCAAAGTCTTGTCCTGGAACATGTTGTTTCTTTCCTCGCTTTTGATTTGGTTTTTGCCCTGATCGGATTTTAACCGACGCCTTTGTGTACCAACGCTCTCCCTTAAGCTACTTGGGCATATGGATCTAACAGGAAAAGGAATCCGGAAGCCGCAGGCGGATCTTTTTCACGGCACGTCCGAGCGCGTTTGCCACCGATTTCTCGCTTTTACGCAGGATCTCGGCGATCTCCCGGTTCGAATAACCGTCAACGCGCAGGGTCACGGTTTTGAGTTCAAAGGGAGAGAGCAATTCGGTTGAGAGACGGAAGAAGTCCTTGACGGTTTCGGCATAAATCAACACGCCTTCCGGATCGGTCCCCGGTCCTTCCCCGCTGCCCTCGTCAAGCGGTCCCTCCGACCGTTTCTCCCGCCGGACGGCGGAAGTCAGGGCGTTGGTGACGCAGATCTTGGCGAACAGACCGAAGGTCGTACCGCGATCCTCCCGATAGGCGAGCGCCGCGTGATAGAGCGCGATGGTCGCCTCCTGCATCATCACGCCGCCGTTCTCCCCGAAGGAAGCGACGGTCGAGACAAGCAGAGGACGATAGAGGTCAAGGAGCTTTTCAAACGCCCCGTTTTCCCTCTCGCGCACCGATTTCAGAAGCGCAGCCAGATCGTCCGGATCGACTCGTTGATTCATGTTCCCACCTTGATAGATATTAATATTATATCATTTTTGACGGAATTGTCAATAGTTTTTATTGTTTTTTCGGAAAAAAAACTAAAAAACGACGCAGGATGAAGATTTGCGAGAAAAGCAAACTCTTCTCCCGAGCGTATCATATCCTTTGAGATTTTTCCTCCCAGAAGTGCGTTTATTGAACCTATTATTATTGATTTTCCTGCTCCCGTTGCACCTGTGAGAACATTGAAGCCTTTGCCGAACTCTATATCAGTCTTTTCAATTACCGCAACATTTTCTATATATAACGAATTAAGCATAACAACTCACCGTTTCTAAATAATTTTTTTAAGCTCTGATGTAAGCGATGCCGCCCTGCTGCTTGAGGACGCTACCACAAATATGGTATCGTCTCCTGCTATTGTTCCCAGAATACCGTCAAGCTCTATCGAATCAAGAGCAACACATACTCCCTGTGCCATACCGCTTGTTGTCTTTAACACTATCATATTCTGAGAAAAATCAATGTCTACTACTGCTGTCTTGAACAGGCTGTTGAAGCCTGACTGTTCGTCAATCTCGGTCTTTGTCCCTACGGTATACTTGTAAAGTCCGTTTCCCGCAGGTGCTTTTATAAACTTAAGCTCCTTTATATCTCTGGATACGGTAGCCTGCGTTACATTGAACCCTTTCAGCTTAAGCTTTTCAATCAGCTCCTCCTGAGTGTCTATATCATAGCTTTGTATGATTTCCAAAAGTGCTGCCTGTCTTCTCGATTTCATAAAATACACTTCCCTAAAAAACAAAATTTACGGCTTCATTCATACCGGCGATTTCAGAGGTAAAAAGCATCCGCTTTTTACAAAATTCAAGCATTCGCTTGAATTTTTGAGGCGGCATAGCCGCCGCAGTCTGCAATCGCCTGTATGGGATTTTTAAGGGAAAATTTTCCCTTAAAAATCCCTCAATGCCGCAGGACGTTAACGTCCTGCGGCTTTCTCATTCAAGGCTTGAGTTAACCTCTTTCATTGAGCTTATTATTTAGTACCGTATAAAAATTCTGCGGTTTTATAGATATGAGCTTAAGGGATTTTTTGCACTTTTCTATCGTAACCTCAGTATTATCGTCCAAATGAATGTGCTTCTGACCGTCTATTGTAAGGAAAGCTTCTGTATCGAAGCCGTTAGTGCCGCGAGCCCTTACGTTTATTACATCGCTGTCCCTAAACAATACCGAACGTGAAAAAAGGCTGTGCGGACATATGGGAGTAAGAAGTATGCAGGACATATCAGGACTTATAACAGGACCTCCCGCAGAAAGTGAATATGCAGTAGAGCCTGTAGGAGTAGAAAATATAAGACCGTCTGCTCTGTAATCGCAGATATGCTGACTGTTGGCATAAACCGAAAGATCCATCATTCTTGAAAGAGAACCTCTCGAAATTACCGCATCGTTTATGGCATAGAACTCCTCATAAAAAGAATTTCCGATAACGGAAATTCTAAGCATCATTCTTTCCTCACAGAAATAGTTTCCGTCTTTCAGCTTTGAAAGCTCTGATATTTCATCAGGCTCCATAGTTGCTACAAAACCTACTCTTCCGAAGTTTATGCCGAGCAACGGTTTATCCGCCTCTGCACAGTGACTTGCCATATGTATTATAGTTCCGTCTCCGCCTACTGTTATAACAACATCGCAGCTTTCCGTGATAAGACATTCGCTATTGCTTATATATCTGACTTTTTCGGAATAATAAAAATTTCTGACGCTTTCAAACATAACATGTACTATTTCAAGCTCATCAAGCTTGCAAATGAGTTTTGGAAGAAATTTCAAAGCTTCTTTTTTTGACGTATTAACAATCACTGCTGCCCACATACACTATCGCTCCTTTTTTGAGAGTAAACAAAAAGATTAATTTCTGTTAAGCTCAGAGTGAGAGCTCCTTACAAGCTCTTCAATCTGAACATCACACAAAAGCTCAGGATTTTCGGATTTGTGAAGAAATATAAGATATTCGATATTTCCCTCAGGACCTTTTATAGGTGAATATGTAAGTCCGCAGACATCGAAACCGTTATCAAGACAAAATTCCGCAATACCTTTTACAACCTTGCAGTGAATTTTGGGGTCACGTACAACTCCCTTTTTCCCTACATTTTCTCTGCCTGCCTCAAACTGAGGCTTTATAAGACAGACGGCATATGCATTATCAGACATAAGCTTTCTTGCCGCAGGAAGTACAAGCCGAAGCGATATAAAGGAAACAT
>CACZAZ010000096.1 GCA_902779285.1 uncultured Ruminococcus sp. | reverse complement strand
CGCGGCGGTCGCGTTCCTCTTCGATCTTTTCCTGTTCGGCGTCCTCGTCGCGCAGGGCGAGGATCTCGGAGGCGGTAAGTTCGGTGACCGTCTGCTCTCCCCGATCGTTCTCGGCTTCGAGACGGCGGCGGTCGACCTCCTCGGCGCGGCGCCGTTCCTCTTCAAGCTGCCGTGCGTATTTTTCCTCTTCGGACTCCTCGATCTCCTTTTCGCGCTCGGCTTCGCTCTCCGCGGCTTCGGCTTCGGTCAGGGCGGTCAGGCGCAGCGCCTCCTCCTGTTCGGATTTGGCGTTCATTTCCTCGATCGCCTCGGATTCCGCCTCTTTCTGCCGTCTTACGCGGGCTTCCTCGGCTTCGCGTTCGAGCCGTGCTGCCTCCTCCTGCTCCATCTTGGCGCGGGCGAGTTCCTCTTCCTCTCTGCGGCGGCGTTCGAGTTCGTCGGAAATGCGTTTCAGTTCGAGGATACGGTCGGCCTTCAGAGCGACGTCGATCGCGCGGCGGATCCGCCATTCCCCGACGGTCAGTTTGCGCTTGGAGTTCAGCTGGTTGATCGCCATGTACTTCTTGTAAGAAGTATCGTGGACGTTGAAATCGTCGGATTCGTATTCCTCCAGATTGTCGAGGAATTTGGGCACGAAGGGCTCGCCGTCCTCGGTCTCGGAGAGGATCATTTCGTCGGTGATCTCCGCCGACATATTGTAGCGGAAAACGCAGTACTGCACGGCGAGAGCCGAGAGCATCTCGTCGAGGTAGGCGTCATCCATCTTTTCGGCGGTGTCCTTGACCGACAGTTCGTACCCGGCGCCCTCGTAACTCTCGATGAACTCCCAAAGAGCGACGCATTGGCGCAGGTCGCGGTTCTTGTTGATCGCGTTGGTGTGCATAATGGGAGGACGGACGTAGTTCTTCCCCATCATCTGCACGAAGGGAGAGGTGGCGTACGCCGAAACGACCTGCTTCAGGTGTTCGAGCCGCTCCCAGAGTTCGGACTCCTCGTGCGTGTCCTTCTTCGCCCCTTCGACCTCGGAGGAGGCGGAGATCTCCATATTCAAGCTGATCTTTCCTCTGACCGACGCGGTCTCGAACTTGCTCTCGTAGGAAAGGACCGAGGTCGCGGAGGCGCGCCCGTTCTCGCGGATCGCGTCGTAACGGCGCGAAACGAAGATATAGAGCCGGTTGATCAGCGTGTTGACGAATCGGTTTTCGTAGGTCTGCACCGTCTCGTCGCGGAATACGTTCAGGATCTTGGACGGCGTGATGGTGTCGCCCTCGATCTTGCTGATATAGTCGGTGTGCTGGGCAAGGTGCCGCATCGAGCGGCTGGTGATGTTGCGCGACAGTTCGATCGGCAAAACCGCCTCGTTTTCCTCGATGAACCGGCGGGGTTTGCGGATGACGTTATCGAGCGGGATGATGCAGTCCTCGATGACCTTGATCCACGTGGCGTCCAGCGTCTTGCGCATCATCTGGCGCTTCATCGAGATCTCGCCCGATCCGCGCCGGATCATATCCTCGACCGCGGCGAACACGTCGACGTCCCTCCGGATATCCGCGGAGAGCTGATTCATCCCGTCGTAGACCATCCCGTACTTGTCGCGGGTGGTCGGATCTTCTTTTTCGGCTACGAAGGTGTAGCGGGGGGGAATATAATTTTCTTCGTGCGCCTCCGAGATCGAGTCGGAGTCGGACAAAACAGGAGCGTCATCCGACGTTCCGCGCACTTTCCGCTCTTCGTCCATAACGCTCCTTTCCGGCGGTCACGCCGCCTGTTTTCGGGTATTTCCCGTGTTTCAGAACATCTTTTGCAGACGTTCGAGGTATGCGATACACTCCTTCATCTGTCCGCGTCCGAACACGGCGTCGAGGTAGGCGATGAGGCCCCGGATCTCGTCGCGGATCAGGGAGAGGTTGAGCCCCTCGAATTTGCGGAAGACCTTGGTCGCGAGGACGTAGTCGATCCCGTCGAGCTCGGTGCCGCCGCAGGCGACGTAGGCGGGAACGAAGAGAAGCATCTGCTTCATGATACGGTTACCGAACGCGACCCGGAAATGCTCGATCACGTAGAGGTCGAGTTTCGAGATATCGTCCAGCACCTTCTGACCGACCGGGTGGTCTTTGAACGCCTTTTGATACAAACTCTCGATATACTTGTAGGAAATGCGCTTCGCCTCGGTCTCGGGCGCCTCGAACGGCACGCCCTTGCTGTCGAGGTTGATGACCAGCGCACGGTCGTACACCTTATCCGACACGGCGAAGGTCGAGTCGTCGTTGTTCGCCGTTCCGACGTACCAGACGTTCTGCGGGATCTGGAGTTTTCCGTCCTTCAGATGCACCGGGTCGTCGGGCCAGGACGAGGGGACGAGTTCGAGTTTCCACTCGTTCGGGTCGGGCATTTCAAGCACCGAAAGCATCTCCGCGAAGTAGTACTCGACGCGGGCGATGTTCATCTCGTCGAGGACGATGACGTTGATATCGTCGTTGTAGGACGCCTCGTAGATACGGCGCAGGAACTCGGTCTCGTTGAATTTCTTGGTAAACTCGTTGAAATAGCCGAACAGCTCGGTACGGTCACGCCAGGACGGCTGGACCGACGCGATGGTGGCGTCGTTCTTGAAATACTTACCCATCGAATACGGCAGCGAGGTCTTACCGGTACCGGAAATACCCTGCAGAAGGATCATCTTGGTCGAGGCAAGTCCCGCGAACATCAGCCGGATGGTGCGGATCTCGTAGTACAGGTGCATCTTGCTGCACGCGAAGTTGCGGAAGTCGTCGCAGATCTCGGAGAGCGACATCGAACGGTTGTATTCGGGCTCGACGTAGAAGCGGTATTTCTCGTCGACGGCGGAAAGTCGGAAGAAACGTTTGGTCGAAACGGCGGTCGAGCCCTCGCCCGAGCCCTCGCCCGAGCCGCCTTCCCCGCCGGATCCGCCCGCCGCCCCCGCAAGACCGGCGGCGCGCGCCTCCTCGATCGAGGCGTTGCCCTCCTCGTCGGGATTCAGGATCGCGTTCAGATCGTCGACCGAGATCGAGGTCTGCCCGATCTTCAGCGCCATGATCCGCTCCTTCTCCTTGGTGAGTCGGAGGACGTCGCGGTGCATATCGGCAAGTTCCTCGAGCAGGTCCTCGTTACCGACGATCGAACGGCGGAAACGGAAGTACTTGCGAAGACCGAAGACCGCGAGCGTGATGAGCAGCGCCCAGATCAGGAAAATCACGATCATGGCAAAGATCGACAAGACCCACTCGATGGCGGAGAACCCGCTGCTGTGGGAATTGAAGATCGAGATATAGTCGGGAATGTTGAAGATCTGCACGATGCCCCAGAAGATGCCCGTAAAGATCCTCAAAACTCCGTCTTTGAGCATGGTCGTCATAAACTCAAAAAACCAATCCAAAAACGCGCCCATGATACTCCCCTTTTAAGTTTTTCCGTCAAAAGCGGATATATTTACTAAATTCTATGCGTGTGTGCAAGCGCGCCCGCGCGCGCAATAGAAAAAATCTGACTGTTTTCACCTCTGCGGGTAAAAACAGGCATAGTCCGAACGAAAATTACCGTGCGAACGCACCCCCGCGGGCACGTGCCCGCGGGTGATGCGAAAAGACGTTACTCCTTGTTTTCCTCGCCGTCGTCCGTCTTCGGCTCGTCTGCCGCAGGAGATTCGGGTCGGGGCGTTTCGGCGGGGGCGGCGGAAGCGTTCTCTTGCTGCTGTGCGTGGATGAGTTCCTCCATCACGCGCTGACGGATCTCGGCTTCCATATCGACCTTGCTCTTATCCCCTTTCAGGGAAATGACGACCATCACGAAACGGACCAGTTCGAAGAGGAAGAAGGCGATCAGAGGAAGGATGATGACGACGAAGAATCCGGTGCGGGTCTGCAGGAATTCGAGCGCGCGTCCGACGCCGCCGATCTTGTGACCGTTCCATTTGCCGAGGACCTCGGCGGATTTCAGGACATAGCCGTTCGGCATCGCGTCGTAATCGTTGGTCTTGTTGATCGGGTTGAACACGCCGTCGGGGGTGGGGTTGTGGTCGCCCATCGTGACGAAGTACGTGACGTCGTCGTAGGCGTATTTCTCCTTGATACGGTGCGTGTTCAGTTCCGCGTTGCCGTCGCCGTCAAGATCGTGGGAGAAGGTGATGACGTCGCCCACCTCAAGCTGACTCTTTTCAAGGTCGGTCAGCGTGTTGACGAAGATCAGAGAGCCGGCTTTGAATCCGGATTTCTTATACAGACGTCCGCCCTCTGCGTAATCAGCCGGGCTCGGACTCTTGTCCATCGAGTCGGTCTTGATCGTCACGAACGCAAGCCCGCCGATGCTCGGCAGGGAGTTGTCGCCGCTCTTGTTATTGGCGGCAAACACGATGACCGTGATGACGATCGCGAACGCGACGAATAACCAAAGGACCGTATTTCCGACGATCGAGAGGACCTTCTTGACCGTGGTTTTTTTGGTTTTCTCCATAGAATGTATTACCGTTCCTTTCCCGGTTGTTTCGGTGTACGCGCTGAGTGAAATTTGCGCGCATTTAACGGATGCGATACTTCTCTATTCTCTAATATTATAGCGAGAGAATAGGTAAAAGTCAAGTAAAAAACTGAAAAAGTCGAAAAATGCCTTGAAAAACGTTTGATTTCTTCCCGTAGATCGGCAAAAAGTTCAATGCACCCCCTCTTTCAAAAAGCATCTTTCGCGCTTTCGTTTTCCGGGTGTGTGAAACCGACCGATCCGGGGGATCCGCGCGGGGTCATCGGAAACGCGTTTTGCAGGGGAGGAACCGCTTGTCCCGTCCTCTCCCTACCGACTCGATCAGCCCGCGTTCCTTCATCTCTTTGGTGAGGTTGAAGACCCGCGTTTTCTTGACGCCGAGCAGACCTTCAAGTTCATCGTCGGTGATCTGCCCGTGCGTTTCCATATAATCGAGGACCGCTTTCATCTGATCGGTCAGGCGTCCCGGCGATTCGTCCGCGATCTCGGGCGCCGCGTTCATATTCGGCAAGACGATCTTGAACGCGCTCCTCGTCGCTTGGATCTCGGGTTGGATCGAGCATCTCTCGTACAGTTTGAACACGCGGCGGATCCCGGTGCCGTAGGTCTCGATCAGGTGCAGGCGCCGGAGCAAATCGGCAAGTTTTTTGTTGCGCGGTTGGGAAATGCCGAGCCGGACGTCCTCGGTCGAGAGCCCCGGCGGAAGACCGCCGAGCGAAATGAATTCCATCCCGGTATCGCTTACGTTGATGATGTTGCTGCCGCTGAAACCGTAATCGCGGTGGACGATCGCGTTGAGCAGCGCCTCCCGGATCGCCTCCTCGGGG
>CACZAZ010000095.1 GCA_902779285.1 uncultured Ruminococcus sp. | reverse complement strand
GTATGATGGATATAGTGATAAATTAATTTTTGAAGGTGAATATTTAAATGGAGAAAAAAATGGAAAAGGAAAAGAATATGATGAAGATAATGGTAATTTAATATTTGAAGGTGAATATTTAAAAGGAAAGAGAAATGGAAAAGGAAAAGAATATTATTCTAATGGAAAAATAAAATTTGAAGGTGAATATTCAAATGGAGAAAGAACAACAGGCAAATTATATACTTTTTTTCACTCGATGTCAAGCCCGCGCGCACATATAAAAAACTCCCGAACGGCGGCGGGCGCGGTTCGGGAGAGGACGGCGGGAGATCTTAAAGCGCCGAGAGGAAGGCGATGATCTTGTCCGCCAGAAGTTCCGCGCCGCGGTCGTTCGGGTGCAGACCGTCGGGGCAGTAGGCGACCCGCTGTTCCTCGATCTTGGGCTGGATGCCCGCCGCGGCGAACAGGTCGAACACCGGGATCGAAAACTCGCGGCAGACCTCGCGGATGACCGCTACGTAGTCGGTGAGAGGATGGCAGGGAAGACCGATCTCGTTTACCGTCGCGTCCTCCGATTTGCGGTGGAGCGGGGTCAGAAAGACGATGGGCTTGGTCGGATAGCGGCGGATCAGGCGGAGGCAGAGCGAACGCATGGCGCCGTAGAAGGTGTACTCCTCGGTCGCGGGATCGGAGGGCGTTCCGAGTTTGCCGTTCCCGTGTCCGAAGTCGTTGGTGCCGCCGAACACGACCACGGCGTCTGCGTCCGCGTCCAGCTCGTCCACCCGGTCAAGGAAGCATCGGTCGTGTCTGGGATTGGCGCTCGGGGTCTCCTTGCGGGCGATCCGGGTGCCGCCGATACCGAAGTTTTTGGCAACCGCCCCCGTCTTCCGTCCGAACACGGAGACGAAGCCGTTTTCGGGGCGGGACGCGCCGCATCCCTCCGTGATGCTGTCTCCGAGGAAGCAGATCTTGACGTTTTCGTTGAGTTTCATTTTATTGGTTATCCTTTCTCGTCCCTTCTTCAAAGGGGCTGTTTTCATCGTTTTCGGGCGGCGCTTTTTTCGCGCCGATCTTCGAGAGATACGGGAAGGTGAGCGGCCAGAGCAGTCCCGCCGCGATCACGACGAGAAAGTAGCGGATCGCGTTCGGGAAGAGCGCCGCGCCGAACAGGAGCGAACAGAGCGGCTTCAAACCCTCTTTCAGCCCCAGCGCGAGCGCCAATCCGCCGAGCAGTTTGACGATCTGCGCGGGCAGGGGCGCCTCGGTCTTGTAGCGGATGAAGCGGGGCTCGATCAGGGAAAACGCCAGCATCCCCGAGACCGAGCCGAGAAGCGACCAGCCGTTCTTTTGCGCTTCGGCAAGGTTGACGGGGTCGGTATCGGCGGGGAAGGGAAAGAGCAGAACGAACAGCAGGTAACAAAGCGAGATCAAAAGCAGAAAGACCACCCACGAAACGAGCGCCCGCTGTCCGCGTTCGCGTGAAAAAACGGGGTAGATGAGAAAGACCAGCAGCAGCGCCGTTCCCGCCCCGGCGAATACGTCGTCGGGGGTGTGTACGCCGAGGAACATCCGCGAGAACAGAACGAGGACGGCAAGGATCGGGAAGACGATCAGCGCCGCCCGTTTTCTGCGATTCCAAAGAGCGAGCGAGCCGAAGGCGCCGACCGCGTTCTGACTGTGTCCCGACGGGAAAGAGTAGCCGGTCGCTTCGGCGCGGGCGCCCTCCCAGATCGTGAAGTTCGGGTCGCGCACCCACGGACGGGGAACGCGGCAGAGGATCTTTAAGGTCTGGTTGACGACCGTTCCGATAAAACTGACCGAGAGGACGTAGAATCCCTCCCGTTTGTCGACGCACCAGAGCAGAAACAGCCCGAGGGCGAAGAACACCGCTTCGCCGCCGAGATAGGTAATAAAAGAGAAGATCGAGGCGAGCCAGGGGGCTGCGTGCCGGAGCGTTTCAAGCGCATAGAGCCACGACATATCCCGTACCTCCGTCGGTCGGAAATCGAAGAGTCGGTCAGGCGTTATTCGAGAGCGAGGCGTGGATGGCGGCGGCGGCGGTCTTGCCGGCGCCCATCGCGAGGATGACGGTCGCGGCGCCGGTCACGGCGTCGCCCCCGGCGTAGACCCCGGGTTTCGAGGTGAGTCCCGTCGCCTCCTCCACGACGATCCCGCCGCGGCGGTTGACGTCCAGCCCCGCGGTGGTCGATTTGATCAGCGGGTTGGGGCTGGTGCCGATCGCCATCACGACGGCGTCGACGTCGAGCGTGAACGCGGAATCGGGGATCTCCACGGGCGAGCGTCTGCCCGAAGCGTCGGGCTCTCCGAGTTCCATCCTGACGCATTCGATCCCGGTGACGAACCCGTTTTTCGGGTCGCGCCGGTCGTTTTCGTTTTGGTAGCCGAGGATGCGGACCGGGTTGGTGAGAAGGCGGAAGTCGATCCCCTCCTCCATCGCGTGTTCGACCTCCTCGCGCCGTGCGGGGAGTTCGTCCATACTGCGGCGGTAGACGATATAGACCTTCTCCGCCCCGAGACGCAGGGCGGTGCGGGCGGCGTCCATCGCCACGTTCCCGCCGCCGACCACGGCGACCCGCTTCGCGCGGAGGATCGGGGTCGCGCTCCCCTCGCGGTAGGCGCCCATCAGGTTGCTGCGCGTCAGATACTCGTTTGCGGAATAGACGCCCTTCAGCGCCTCGCCCGGGATGCCCATAAACCGCGGGAGACCCGCGCCCGAGCCGATAAAGACGGCTTCAAAACCCATATCGAAGAGTTGATCGACCGTCAGCGTTTTGCCGATGATGACGTTGGTCTCGAAATCGACCCCGAGACCCCGGAGCGTTTCGATCTCGCGGCGGACGATCTTTTTCGGGAGACGGAATTCGGGGATCCCGTACATCAGGACGCCCCCCGCGACGTGCAGCGCCTCGAACACCGTGACGGCGTAGCCGCGCTTGGCGAGGTCCCCGGCGCAGGAGAGCCCGGAGGGACCCGACCCCACGACGGCGACCCGGTGTCCGTTCGGAGCGGGGCGCTCGGGGGCGGCGGAGACGTGTTCGTTGTGCCAATCCGCGACGAAGCGTTCGAGCCGACCGATCCCGACCGGTTCGCCCTTGATCCCGCGGACGCACTTGAATTCGCATTGGGTCTCCTGCGGGCAGACGCGTCCGCAGACGGCGGGCAGGGAACTCGATTCGGTAATGATCTTGTACGCGCCCTCGAAATCGCCCTCGCGCACCTTCTCGATGAAGGCGGGGATGCGGATGTTCACGGGGCAGCCCGAAACGCAGGGCATATTCTTGCAGTTGAGGCAGCGCGCCGCTTCGTCGAGCGCGGTATCCTCCGCGTAACCGAGGGCGACTTCCTCGAAATTGCGGGCGCGGATCAGAGGATCCTGCACCGGCATCGGATTCTTTTTCTGCGACATATTCGGCATCTTTTCCGCCCTCCTTACTTGTTGCCCCGGAAGAGGTTGCATTCCTCTTCGCGGCGTACCGCTTCAAAATCGCGGTACATGGTCGAGCGGCTCATCGCCTCGTCAAAGTCGATCAGGTAGCCGTCGAAGTCCGGTCCGTCGACGCAGGCGAACTTGGTCTCGCCCCCGACGGTCAGACGGCAGCCGCCGCACATCCCCGTCCCGTCGATCATGATCGGGTTCATCGAGACGACGGTCGGGACGCCGAAGGGTTTCGCCGCGGCGACGACGAACTTCATCATGATCAGGGGACCGATCGTGATGATCTCGTCGTAATTCTCGCCCGCCGCGAGCCATTCTCCGAGGGGGACGGTGACGACGCCCTGCCGCCCCGCGCTCCCGTCGTCGGTCATCACGGCGAGACGGTCGGACACGGCGGCGAACTCTTTTTCAAGAATGAGCAGGTCCTTGGAGCGGAATCCGATGACGGTATGCACCTCGCACCCGAGACGGTGGAGTTCCTCCGCGATCGGCAGCGCGATGGCGCAGCCGACGCCCCCGCCGACGACGCAGACTTTTCGGAGACCTTCGACCTCGGTCGGTTTGCCGAGGGGGCCGGCAAAGTCGGAAAGGGTATCTCCGACGTTCTTCCGGTTCAGCGCCGACGTGGTCGCGCCGACGATCTGAAAGATGATGCGGACGGTCCCCTTTTCGCGGTCGTATCCGGCGACGGTCAGGGGGATGCGCTCGCCCTCGTCGTCAACGCGCAGGATCACGAACTGCCCGGGGCGGGCGGAGGCGGCGACGTAGGGCGCCTCGATCTCCATCAGCGTTACGGTGGGATTCAAACTCCGTTTTTCTGTGATGCGGTACATGGGATTCCTTTCTGCCGGTCTCCTCCGGAGGAGCGGGTAAAATATTAACAATCATTATACCAAACGCGCCCCCTTTTTGTCAAGTGCGGAGGCGCGATTTTCGGCGTTTTACGGGTCGGAAACGAAAAAGAGGTCGGACGGCATCAGTTTCGTCCAACCCGTTGACATTCGCGCGTGAGTGTGCTAAAATAGTAAAAAGAGATTAACGGAGGGAAAAGCCGCGTGCAGACGTCCGGGATCCCCGTGGAGATCGAACGGAAATATCTGATCGAAATGCCCGATCTTTCGGCGCTTTCCGGTCTTCCGGGATGCGTCGTTTCCTCGATCGAGCAGACCTATCTTCCCGATCCCGCCCCCGGTGTGACCGAACGGATCCGGCTCCGGCGTTTTCCCGACCGCGTCGAATACACTCATACGGTGAAGATCCGGCTCTCGGAGGTCGAGGCGCGCGAGGAGGAGGAAACGGTCGACGAAACCGTCTACCGCGATCTGTATTCCCGCCGCGATCCCGCCCTGCAAACGGTCAAAAAGACCCGATACGCTTTCCCCGTCGGAAAACAGATCTACGAGGTGGACGTCTATCCCTTCTGGGAGAGGACGGCGATCCTCGAGACCGAACTGCCCGACGCGTCGCTCCACGCGGCGATCCCTCCCTGCCTTACGGTGATCCGGGAGGTGACGGGGGAGAGCGCGTACACCAACCGCAATCTTGCCCGGCGGATCCCGCCGGAACCCGACGCCGCCCTCTGACGGTCGCCGTATCATTCCATCGAAAGGAGATCCAGGCGTGTTTCCAGGTGAGACCCCGGTATCCGGGACCCGTTCCCGCGCTTACCGGTTCAACGGAATATTCGGCTCCGGAACGGTGACGACGGTGCTTTTCCTTCTGGCGCTCCACCATCATCTTCACACGTTCCAGGGAATAATGGCGGCTGGCATTCTCCATCCCGTCTGTGGTAATTACAAAGATTGTTTTCTCCGGGCGATCCTCTTCTCGGGCATACCTGTGAACATTGCCGATGTGGTGTATCGAGCCGCCGATCGCGTCCAGAAGTGCGGTACAGCCGCGGACATAATAATC
>CACZAZ010000094.1 GCA_902779285.1 uncultured Ruminococcus sp. | reverse complement strand
GCGCCTTATCAAGATCGGCGCGGAGTTCCGCCGGGGTGGTCGCCCTGCCGGGATAGTTCCCGGTGGTCTGGATCCCGCCCGAGAGCCCGATGTCCCGGAACAGGAACCCCAGCACGTCGTCCCCCTGCCAGCAATGCAGCGAGACCGGGATATTCTTCAGAGTTTCGATCGCTTTGTCCGTGTCCACGCCGATCCCGGCGTAGAGTTCTTTTGCTTCCGCGTAACGGTTCATATCGGTATCTCCTGTTCGTTTTCGTTCGTTTTATCGGAGCGCGCTTTTCCCGAGGATCGATTGGAATCGCGCGTCGTTTTCGTCCCATGCCGCCGTGTCGGACGGCTCGTAAAGTTTGGCGTCGGCGGACTCTTTGACGATCTTCCGCGCCGTCTTCCAATCCGCTATCTCTCCGAGCGAGATCAACTGAACGGCGATATTGCCCATCACGGTCGCCTCGGCGGGTCCGGCGATCACCGGCACCCCGGTCGCGTCGGCGCTCATTTTGCAGAGCAGGGTGTCCTTGATCCCGCCGCCGACCATATGGAGGGCGGGAAAGTTCTGCCCGGTCACGCGGGAGAGGGCGCGGAGATTGGTACGGTACTTCATCGCGAGCGATTCGTAGATGCAGCGCATCACCTCGCCCCGCGTTTCGGGCACGCGCTGTCCCGTCGCACGGCAGAAGGCGCGGACGCGTTCGGGAAGGTTGCCCGGCGTCTCGAATTCGGGCGCGTCGCAGTCGATAAAGCACGCGAACGGTGCCGAAGCCAGCGCCTCTTTTTCAAGGTCGGCGTAACCGACGGTCTCCCCCTCGCGCAGCCATTGCCGCCGCGATTCCTGGATCAGCCAGAGACCCATAATGTTCTTCAAAAACCGGATCGTCCCGGCGTAGCCGCCCTCGTTCGTGTACCGCGCCGCCTCGCTCTTTTCGTCGATCAGGGGCGACTTCAGTTCGGTGCCGAAGAGCGACCAGGTGCCGCAGCTGATATAGGCGAACTCGCCCTCCCCCGGCGCCGCGAAGACCGCGCTCGCCGTGTCGTGGGTGCAGACCGCGAGGACCGGGATCGCGCCGCACCCGAACTCCTCCGAAAGAGAAGGGGAGAGGGTGCCGTAGCATTCGCCCGGCTCGATCAGATCGGGGAGCAGACGGGCGGGGATCCCGAGTTTTGCGAGCAGATCACGGTCGAAATCGTGCGCCCTCGGATCGAAAAAGTTCGACGTCGAAGCGATGGTCGCCTCGGCGCGGATCTTTCCGGTCAGGAAGTAGGCGAAAAGATCCGGCACGAACAGCAGTTTGTCCGCGAGCGCGACGAGTTCCGGACGGTATTTTGCGAGATAATAGAGTTGATAGAGCGTGTTGATCCGCATGTGCTGCGTCCCGGTGCGGCGGTAGATCTTTGAGAGCGGGAGGATCTTTTCGACCTCCTCCGGCATCCCGACCGTCCGCTCGTCGCGGTAGTGGACCGGCGCCTGCAGCATCTCGCCGTTCTTGTCCAGCAGGGCGAAATCCACACCCCAGGTGTCGATCCCGATCGCGTCGACGGGACCCTCGCGGAGGGCGCGGCGGATCCCCTCCTTGATCTCGAACCAGAGCCGGAAAACGTCCCAGTAGACGACCTCCCCGACCTTGACGGGATCGTTTTGGAAACGGTGGATCTCGGTCACGTTCAGCCGACCGCCCTCAACCGTTCCGATCATGGCGCGTCCGCTCGAAGCGCCGAAATCAAATGCCAGTACCCGTTTTCCCATAGCGTTCCTCACACTCGCGGGTCCACCCGCGTTTCTTTTTCCATTATACCATAATTGACTCCGTAAAAGCAAGGTCGAACGCCCTTTTTTTGAATTCTTTGCGATTTCTTGCAATGGGGTGGAAATCGCAAAGAAAGTGTGGTACAATAGAGGGGAAAGAAAGCGAGGAGCGCCATGATCAACATTCTGGTTGTCGACGACGACAAGAACACGCGGAAACTGATCCGCGCGGTGCTGGAGAGGGAGAACTATACCGTTTTCACCGAAAACGACGGAGAAGCCGCGCTCGCGCGGCTGGACGCGGTGCATATCGACCTGATCGTCCTCGACGTGATGATGCCGAAACTCGACGGCTACGGCTTTACCGAAACGCTCCGTGCGGCGGGCAACGAGACCCCGATCCTGATGGTCTCCGCCAAGATGCTGCCCGACGACCGGCACAAGGGCTTCATCGTCGGCACGGACGACTACATCACCAAGCCCATCGACGAAAAGGAAATGATCCTCCGCATCCGCGCCCTGCTCCGGCGGGCAAGGATCAACAGCGAGCGGAAGATCGAGATCGGGGACGTCACCCTCGACTACGATTCGCTTTCGGTCACGCGCCGGGGCGAGACCCAGGAACTGCCGCAAAAGGAGTTCCTTCTGCTCTATAAACTGCTCTCCTATCCCGGCAAGATCTTCACGCGGCTCCAGCTGCTCGACGAGATCTGGGGGATGGAGACCGACAGCGGCTGGGAGACCGTGACGGTGCATATCGGACGGCTCCGCAAACGCTTCGAGGGATGGGAGGAATTCTCCATCGAATCGGTGCGCGGACTCGGCTACAAGGGGGTGAGGCACAAGTGAGAAACGAGAAGGAAAAGGGCGAAAGGCAGGGCTTTCATCTGCCCGGTCTCCCCACCATCCGCAAGTCGCGGAAAGCGCTGACCCTGCTGTTCGCCGGGACGGCTGTGATCGTGCTTCTGGCGGTGCTGATCGTGGTGGGGGGTGCCGCTCTCATCCTCTTCAACGCGGGGGTTTTGTCCCCGGAAGACCTGCCACGCGAGAGCGGAAACCGCGTGATCGTTCTGATGCTGGTCGTCAGTCTGTTCGTCGGGATCGGCTTTTCCTACTTCCTCGGCTGGATCTTCACCCGTCCCCTGAACATCATCATCAACAATATGAACCGTCTGGCGACGGGCGACTTCAAGGCGCGGATCCGATTCGACTCGGTGTTCGACCGTCACCCGACCGTCGCGGAGCTTTCGCGGGCGTTCAACACGATGGCGGAGGAACTCGAAAATACCGAAATGCTCCGTTCCGACTTCGTCAACAACTTTTCGCACGAATTCAAGACCCCGATCGTCTCGATCGCGGGATTCGCCAAACTGCTGAAATCCGGCGACCTGTCCGACGACGAGCGCGAGGAGTACATCAATATTATCGAAGAAGAGTCGCTCCGGCTCTCGGATATGGCGAACAACGTCCTTTCGCTCACCAAGATCGAGAATCAGAGGATCCTGTCGGGGCTCGCGACCTTCAACCTCTCCGAACAGATCCGCACCTGCTTCGTCATCCTTGAGAGCAAGTGGTCGGGGAGAGACCTCGATTTCTCGCTCGATTTCGACGAATACGACGTCACGGCGAACGAGGAGATGCTGAAACAGGTCTGGCTGAACCTGATCGACAACGCGTTGAAGTTCACCCCCGAGGGCGGACGGATCGCGGTCACGATCAAGCGGGATAGGGCGCTTGCCGTTTCGGTATTCAACTCGGGCAGCTTCATTCCGGAGGAGAACCGCGAGCGCGTCTTCCGCAAATTCTATCAGGGCGACCCCTCCCACTCGACCCGCGGCAACGGCGTCGGGCTCTCGCTCGTCCGCGCGATCGTCGAACTGCACGGGGGGACCGTCGTCTGCTCGTCGGACGGGGAGGGAACGACCTTTACCGTCACCCTGCCGCTCCGCCCCGCGGCGAGAGAGGAATGACGTAAGCGCCGACGCGCTCAATGATGTCGCTTCGCTGATGATGTAGCCGCAAGCGGCTGATGACGTGAGCGCCGACGCGCTCAATGATGAATCTTCGCTGATGAGGACGGGCTCCGCCCTGATGAAGCCGCTCGCTTCCGTTGCCTCCCCGACGGGGGAGATGGTGCGAAGCGACGGAAGGGGCAACGGTCGCTTCGCTGATGAAGAAGCTGCGGGGAAATATATAGATCAAGATATACTTTTTTCGCACAGTTTCGTTTCAGTTTATTTTTCTATGGTATCCTTCCGGAGGTAAAACCCGAAAAATCGGACAAATACGTTACCGGAGGATACGAAAAATGCGTAAAGTCAAGATCATTACCGACTCCTGCTCCGACCTGACCCCCGAACTGCTCGAAAGATACGGGATCGACTACGCCAGAATGAACACGGTTCTCGACGGAGAGACCAGCCCCGCTCTGCTCGAATGGACGCCGGAGGAGGTCCACGCCTTCTACGACAAGATGCGCGCCGGCAAGCGGATCACCACCACGCAGGTCCCGACCGAGGAATTCCGCGCCATCTTCGAGAAGTACCTGTCGCAGGACTACGATATCGTCTACGTCGCCTGCTGTTCGAAGCAGTCGGGCTCGGTCAACACCGCCCGCGTGGTCGCGGAGAAAATGCTCCCCGACTATCCCGGCGCCGCGATCTACTGCATCGACGCGCTGAACTCCGCGATGGGTGAGGGACTTCTCTCGATCGTCGCCGCTTCGTTCGTTTCCGAGGGGCTTTCCGCCGACGAAGTCGCGGAAAAAGTGACCGCGATGCGCAAGAACGTCAACGAGTACATCACCGTTCACTCGCTCGACGCGCTCGCCCGCTCGGGACGTCTCAAGGCGTCGAAGGCGTTCATCGGCAACCTGATGGGCGTGAAGCCGATCCTTACCGCCGACTATTACGGCGCGCAGACCCCGATGAAGAAGGTCAGAGGACGGCAGACCTCGCTCCGCGAGATCGTCACGCTTCTGAAAGACGCCATCGACGAAGACCCGAAATACCCGATCCTCTTCTGCCACGCCGACTGCAAGCAGGAGGAGGTCGACGAGATCCTTGCGATGATCCGCGAGGCGATCCCGAATCACGAGATCTGCGTCGGCTACTTCGGTCCGATCATCGGCGCGTCCATCGGTCCCGACGCCGTCGGCGTTTTCGGGATCGGGCGCGAAGTCACCTTCGGCAAGGAAGCCGGGGAAAACTGACCGATGGAAACGCGTAAGATAGACGGGTCGGTCTATCGCGGTATGGTGATCGCGGGGGCGGCGAACCTTCGACGCCACGTCACGGAGATCAACGACCTGAACGTCTTTCCGATCCCCGACGGGGACACCGGCGACAATATGCTCTTGACCGTCCAGGGCGGCGCGAACGCCCCCGACGGAGCGGACGTTTCCGCGGTCTCCCGCGACGTTGCCGACCGGATGCTCCTGTCGGCGCGCGGGAACTCCGGGGTCATCCTTTCGCAGTTCTTCGACGGCATCGCCGCGGGGCTCGAGGGGGTCGAATGCGCCGATCCCGCCCGTTTTGCCGAGGCGCTCGAAACCGGCGTCAAGCACGCCTACGGCGCCGTGGTGCAGCCCGCGGAGGGGACAATCCTGACGGTCGCCCGCGAAGCGTCGAAAGCCGCCCGGGACAGCGGCGCCGACACGGCGGAGGATCTTCTCACGGCGTTCCTTTCCGAGGCGAGACGCTCGCTTGCCCGCACCCCCGACCTTCTCCCCGTTCTGAAAGAGGCGGGCGTGGTCGACTCGGGCGGCGCGGG
>CACZAZ010000093.1 GCA_902779285.1 uncultured Ruminococcus sp. | reverse complement strand
CTATATAGATAATAATGAAAAACGTAAGAAGTACTTATTTGAGAACTAACCATCTGGGCTCTATTTATTAGTTCAGCGAGTGTCATATGCCTTATGTTTTATTAAGGGTAAATATCAAGGGTATCCGTTCCCCGGAGCACCGTTGCTTTCCGGACGTCCCGCCGGGCAAGGTCTGCCTGCAGGCTGCCGAAGTCTTCGGGGACATAATCGTCGAAAGCGAGGATCCGGTCTCCGGTGCGGAGAATGACGATATCGCCCACCGCAAGTTCGCTCGTATAGACGACCTTTTCCTCCCCGTCCCGACGAACCGTCACCCGATCGGGCGACAGTCCGGTAAGCAGCCGGAGCGCCTCTGTCGTGCGCAGTTTTGCCCGTCCCTCGAGCGTTTTGCCGAGCGTAACGAGCGCAAGGATCATGGCGGCGGCGTCGAAATAGAGCCCCATCGAGAGTTCGACCGCCCTCTCTCCGCCGCCGATCAGCGCGAGGACGAACGCGACCGTCCCGTGGAGAAGCGCCGCGCCCGACCCGAGCATCACCAGCGTATCCATATTGGGGGCGCGCCGGATCAGGGCGAGAAAGCCCCCGGTGAAATAACGGAAGTTGATGCCCGCGACCACGTAGGCGCCGACCAACTGAAGTCCCATAAAGATATAGGGGTGCACGTGCAAATCGATCAGGCTGACCCCGAACATATGCCCCATCGCGAAAATGAAGAGGAGGGCGGAAAGCCCAAGCGAGGATACGACGCGCCAAACGCCGTCCGGGTCGTGCACGGTCCGGTCTCCGAAGTCGAGATGGACGTCTGCCTCTTCGACCGGGAACGCGCGGTACCCGGCGTGCCTGACGGCACGGCAAACGGCGTCGTCGTCCGCCGGCGCGTCGTATTCGACGACCATACTGTTGGTCAGAAGCGATACCGTAACAGCCGAAACGCCCTTGACCCGACGAACGGCGTTTTCGACGGCGGCGGCGCACGCCGAACAACTCATTCCGTAAACCTCGTATTCCCGTTTCACTTTTGGGACCTCTCTTTCTCTTTTCGCATCTATTCTATCACCGCCCGCGGGAAAAAGCAAGACGGCGGAGCAAAAGAAAAGGCTGCCCGCCCTTGCTTTTTTCGGGTGAAACTGGTATACTGAAAAAAAGGGGGTGAGCGTGTGAAAGTATATCTCTCCGACGCGGCAAAACTGACCGACGGCGATCTGCCGCGGTTTCTCGACGCGCTTCCCCCGAAAAGACGCGCCTGCGCCGAACGCTATAAAAACCCGATCGACCGGGCGGCGTCTGCCGTCGGATTTCTTCTGGTCGCGAAGGCGCTCCGGGACGCGGACCCCTCCGTCTCCCCGTCGGATTGGGCGATCGGGGAACACGGGAAACCCCGCCTTCCGGGGTCGGATCTGCATTTCTCGCTCTCGCACGCCGACGGTCTCTGCGCCGCGGTGACGTCCCTGCGTCCGATCGGGCTGGACGTCGAGCGGATCCGCCCTCTCCGGCGGGCGCTGCTCCCGCGATTCTGTACCCCCGCCGAGATCGCGTCGTGCGAAAACGATCCCGACCTTGCCGTCAAGATCTGGACCCGGCGCGAGGCGAGGGCGAAGGAAAACGGGCGCGGGATCGGACAGAAACTGACCGAGCTTTCCACAGAAGGCGTGACCTCGCTTCGGGTCGATCTCGGTTTGCGGTCGTTCTGGCTCTCCTACACGGCAAGCGAGGCGCCGGAACTTTTTCTCATCGAGCCGGAGGAACTTTTCTCATAACGAAAAAACGAAAACGGCGCTCTGTTTCGGCAGAGCGCCGTTTATCATTCGACCGCGGCGGGGATCGGAACGGGGAGCGCGTCGAGGTACGCCGCCGCCTCCTCCCGCGACCAGCCCAGCACCAGCGAGATCTCGTCGAAGAAGATGCGTTCGGTCTCGCGGTACGACCGTTCGTCCGAGACGCGCAGATGCTTGCCCTTCTTCTCGCGTTCCTCGCGGAGCCGCCGGAGGGTCAGATAGACGCGGAAGATGGCGAGACGGTCGCCGCCGTTCATGATCTCGCGGAACAGGATCTTTCTCTGGTTCTCGTTCTCGATCCAGATCGGAGCGGAGCCGCCGAGCGCGTCGAGCTGCTTTTTCATTTCGTCGGGCGAGAGGAGCGGGTGCATCCGGGAGAGCAGGACCTCGCTCGTGAGCGGGACGAAGACCGTCGTTGCCTCGCTCGATACGGGTTTCAGAACGTAAAAATCGTCCACCATCCCGCAGGATTCCATACGCGTGATCTCACGGATCCGGCAGACGCCGTTGTTTCCGTAGAGTACCGCGTCACCGACTTGGTACACCGGATATCCCCTCCTTTCCCCTCATTATATATCTATTATAACAGATTATGAAGAAAAATGCACGGGGTTGTTTGCAAAAAAATCGTTTTTCGTTACTTTTCGCCAAATTTCCCGTCATTATTTTGTGAAATAGTTCTATCTCCCCGATGAAAAAACGGGTGATCGATCCATTCGAGCGACGGATACGCCCTCCGGAGCGCCTCGGGTATGGGCTGATCGCAGACGACCGCGTCGACCTCGTCCAGCCCGAAGAGGGTGAACGGAGAGGTCTTGCCGAGTTTGCTCCCGTCGCAGAGGAACACCCTCCGGGAAGCGCGTCTGCACATCAGGCGGCGGAGCGCGACCTCCTCCTCGAAACAGTCGGTGATCTCGCCTCCGTCCGAGAGCGACTGCGCCGAAAAGAACGCGACGTCGGCGCGCATCTCGGAGATCATCCGTTCGGCGTAGGGACCGCCGAGCGCCGAGGGGTTCTCGGGGTTGGGCCGCCCGCCGGTCGAGAGCAGACGTACCTGCGTCCCCGACAGCGCGAGCGCCGCCGAGAGCCCGTTGGTCACGACGGTCAGCCCGTGCAGGCGGGCAAGATGGTCGACGAGATAGAACGCGGTGGACGAGCCGTCGAGGAACACCACGTCGCCGTCCGAGACCAGCGAACTTGCGATGTTCGCGACGGTGCGCTTCTGCCCCTCGTTCTGCCGTGCGCGGAGATCGTAGGGGATCAGCCGGGCGCCCCCTCTCGTCGGCTCGGCGCCCCCGTAGGTGCGTCGGATCTCGCCGTTCGCCTCCAGCGTGAGAAGGTCGCGCCGGATGCTCGATTCGCTGATGTGAAGCCGGCGGGCGAGGTAGTCGACCCGGACGTATCCGTTCTCCTCCGCCAGCCGCAGGATCTCGCGCTGTCTCTCCCAACCGTTCATTCTTTTCCCTCCGTTTCGCCGTCCGGCGGCAAACTATTTTTGTCCGTCGGTTCGGTCAAATCCCGCGCAAAATTTGCGCATTGTTGCTCATTTTTCAGGAAATGAAGGATTATTTGCCTATTTTCACGCCGTTGCTTGCATTTTCTTTTCAAATTGATTATACTATACGCGGAACAAAAAGTAAAGAGGAAACGGCGAATTCACGGGCGATTTTTCGGGTGTCTGCGCCGAGACGCGTATTCTTGCGCGTTTTGCGGAGTTTTCTTGAAAAGCGCCGGGGTATTTGCCGGGGAGGTCGAAAGTGATGGAAACGCTTGCACGGTACGACGTGATCGTGATCGGCGGCGGCGTCGTGGGGAGTCTTACGGCGCGCGAACTGACCCGCCTCGGAGCGCGGGTGCTTGTTCTGGAGGCAAAGTCCGACGTCGCCTCGGGGACCACCGCCGCGAACAGCGGGATCGTACACGCCGGTTTTGACGCCGAGCCGGGTACGAACAAGGCGAAACTGAACGTCCGGGGCTCGGCTCTGATGCCGGCTCTCACAAAGGAACTTTCCGTGCGTTACGCTCAGATCGGGGCGCTCGTCACGGCGAGCGGCAACGAAGGGCTGGCGGGACTCGAAGTCCTGCTGGAACGCGGAAAGAAGAACGGGGTCGCGGGACTCTCGATCGTCCGGGGCGAGAAGCTGCGGGCGCTGGAGCCCAACCTGTCGACCGAGCTTGACTGCGCTCTCTTGGCGGAGACCTCCGGTATCGTCTGTCCCTACGGGCTGGCGATCGCCGCGATGGGCAACGCGATGGACAACGGAGCGGAACTGCTCCGGAACACCCCGGTCACGGGGATCGAAAAGATCGACGGGGGCTACCTCGTCAACGGTACGTATTTCGCTCCCGCGATCGTCGACGCGGCGGGGCTCGCCTCGCATCACGTCGCGGCTCTGGCGGGGGTCAAGGCGCAGAACCAGCACCCGCGCCGGGGCGAGTATCTTCTGCTCGACCGGAACTGCGGCGGCGTGGTCACCCGCACGATCTTCACCCTCCCGACCAAGGCGGGCAAGGGCATCCTCGTTTCTCCTACGGCGGACGGCAACCTGCTGCTCGGTCCGACGGCGGAGGATCTGCCGGAGGGCGCGAATTGCGCCGTGACCGCGGCGGGTCAGGACAAGATCATCGCGGCGGCGAAGAAGATGGTCCCGTCGGTGCCGCTCGGCGGACGGATCACCTCGTTTGCCGGACTGCGCGCGGCGGGCGAGAGCGGCGATTTCGAGATCGACCTGACCGACGGTTTCCTGGTTTTGACCGGGATCGAGTCTCCGGGCCTTTCCGCCGCGCCCGCGATCGCGGAACTGATCGGAGAGATGCTCGGTGAAAAGGGTCTGTTGCCCGCGAAACCGATGGCGAACTTCAACCCCGTGCGTACCGTCGTTCGTCCGAAAGAGATGACCGACGCCGAGCGCGACGCCTTGATCAAGCGTGATCCCGCGTACGGACGGATCGTCTGCCGCTGCGAGGAGATCTCGGAGGGAGAGATCCGCGACGCGCTGCATCAGAATCCCCCGGCTCTGACGATGGACGGGATCAAACGGCGCACCCGCGCGACGATGGGACGGTGCCAGGGCGGTTTCTGCTCTCCGTCGCTCGTGGCTCTGATCAGCCGCGAACGGGGGATCGACGAAACCGACGTGACCAAGGGCGACGGCGCGAGCTTTATCGCCCACGAACGGACGAAGGGGGGCAATTAAAATGGCGAACGTGAAAGAAAACGCGCTTCCCGAGATCAAGGTCGGGCTGCTGGTGATCGGGGCGGGCCCCGCGGGGCTTGCCGCCGCCGTCGCCGCCTACGACAGAGGCGTGCGCGATATCCTCATCTGCGAACGGCAGGATTTTGCCGGCGGTATCCTCCCGCAATGCATCCATAACGGCTTCGGTCTGAAACGCTTCGGAGAGGAGCTGACCGGCCCCGAATACGCCGGACGCTACGAGAAAATGGCGGAGGAACGCGGCATCAGGATCGAGTACGGCGCGACCGTCACCAAACTCTCGGACGACCGCCGCGTGACCGTGCTTTCCGAATCCGGGATGAAGGTCTACGCCGCCGACGCCGTGATCCTCGCGATGGGCTGCCGTGAACGGCCCCGCGGAGCGCTCCCCGTCGTGGGGACCCGTCCCGCCGGGATCTATACCGCGGGCTGCGCGCAGAAGATGGTCAACCGTATGGGTCTGCTCCCGGGGCGGAAGATCGTGATCCTCGGCTCGGGCGATATCGGACTGATCATGGCGCGCCGCATGACCTTAGAGGGCGCGAAAGTCAAATTGGTCGCCGAGCTGATGCCGTATTCCGGCGGC
>CACZAZ010000092.1 GCA_902779285.1 uncultured Ruminococcus sp. | reverse complement strand
AATAGGATTTTCTTGAAATTGAGAAAAAATTATCAAAGTTTCCGGCTGCACGAAGCAGCCGGAAACGAGGGTATTGATATTGTTTTGAAAAACGGAGGTTTTTATTCGTTTTTCGGGGGGAGGGCGCGTTCGATCTCGTCCGCCGCGGCGTCAAACGCGTCGCTTGCAAGCAGTTCGATCTGCCCGTTATCGGCAAGCCGTGCAAGTTCGGGATCGAGCGGGATACGGGCGAGCAGCGGCACGCCGAGACGCTTCGCCGTTTCCTCGATCTTACTCTCACCGAACACGCGGATCTCTTTCCCGCAGTCGGGGCATTTGACGTAACTGTAGTTTTCGATAAGACCCAGCACCGGGATCTTCATCATTTCCGCCATCCGGATCGCCTTTTCGACGATCATCGAGACCAGTTCCTGCGGGCTCGAGACCACGACGATCCCGTCGACCGGCAGACTCTGGAACACGGTCAAGGGAACGTCGCCGGTTCCCGGGGGCATATCGACGAACATATAGTCCACGTCGCCCCAGACCACGTCGGTCCAGAACTGCTTGACCGCTCCCGCGATGACGGGACCCCGCCAGACGACCGGCTCGGTCTCGTCGTTCACGAGGAGGTTGAGCGACATAATTTCAATGCCGGTCTTGCTGCGCGGAGGGAGCATACCGCCCTCGCATCCCTTGACGGTGCCGGGTCTCAGCCCGAACGCCTTGGGGATGGAGGGACCCGTCACGTCGGCGTCGAGGATCGCGGTCAAAAGATCGCGGCGGCGAAGGACGGTCGCGAGGGCGCTCGTGACGAGCGACTTCCCCACCCCGCCTTTACCGGAAACGATCCCGATCACGCGGCGGACGTTCGAGCCCTCGTTCTGCTTTTCTTTTTCGATCGCCGTCTGCCGCGAGCCGCAGTCCGCGGAACAGGTCGAGCAATCGTGGGTGCATTCTTCTGCCATTGTTGTAAACTCCTGCTTGTATTGTCCGGTCAGAGCGCGCTGACCTCGATTTTTCCGTCTTTATCCGAAAGATGGACGCCGGCGACGCCGCTCGCGTAATTTGCGATCATAGCGTTCGCGATCGGGTCCTCGACCTCGGTCTCGATAAACCGCCGCATATTTCTCGCGCCGAACTTGATCGAGAAGGACCGCTCCGCGATCACGGCGGGGACCCGATCGTCCCAGGTCATACGGACGCCCTTCTTGTCCAGCACGTCCTTCAGGTCGTTCAGCATAATGGAGGCGATCCGCAAAAAGTCGTTTCGATCGAGCGAGCGGAAGGTCACGATCGCGTCGACCCGGTTGAGGAACTCGGGACGGAGGAAGGTCGACAGGGCGTTCTCGGTCTTGATCTTTCCCTGCTGCTCCGCGGTCTCGGAGAAACCGACGACGGACGAACTCTTGTCCGAGCCGGCGTTGGTCGTCATAATGATGACCGTGTTCTCGAAGTTGACGGTGCGCCCCGTCGCGTCGGTCACCCGCCCGTCGTCGAGGATCTGGAGCAGAACGTTCAATACGTCCGGATGCGCCTTCTCGATCTCGTCGAACAGGATCACCGAATAGGGGCGGCGCCGGATCTTCTCGGTCAGCTGACCCGCCTCGTCGAATCCGACGTAGCCGGGAGGGGCGCCGATGATCCGGGAGACCGAATGTTTCTCCATATATTCCGACATATCCAGCCGGATCAGCGTATCGGGCTGTTTGAAGAGGTCGGCGGCGAGGACCTTGACCAGTTCGGTCTTGCCGACGCCGGTGGGACCCGCGAAGATCATAGACACGGGGGAACGGCGCACCGAAACGCCCGCCCGCTTTCTGCGGATGGCGCGAACGACGGTCGAGACCGCCTCGTCCTGCCCGACGATCCGCTGCTTGATCCGTTCCTCGAGCTTATCGAGCTGCTCGAACTCGGTCTCCCGGATCTCGGTGGCGGGGATGCCCGTCCAGATCTCGATCACGTCGGCAAGGTCGTTTACCGAAACTGCAAGCGAGGCGCAGGCGGCGTCGAGTTCGGTCTTCTTTTCGGTCAGTTGAAGTTCCTTTACGCGGAGGTCCGCGATCTCTTTGTAGAGTTCCTCGTTCTTCCCCTCCTCGGTCTCGGAGGAGGTCTCGGCTTCGAGCGCCGTCTTCTTCTCCTGCACTTCCGCGAGGGCTTTTTCGGTCTCCGCCCGCTCGGTCAGGGCGTCGGAGGAGAGCGCGACGTGCGCCGCCGCTTCGTCGATCAGGTCGATCGCCTTATCGGGGAGGAAACGGTCGGTGATATAGCGCTCCGACAGCCGCGCCGCGGCTTCAAGAACCTGGTCGGGAACGGTGACGTGATGGTAGTTCTCGTAATACGAGCGGATCGCGCCGAGCATCTTCACGGTATCCTCGACCGACGGTTCCCCGACGATCACGGGCTGGAAGCGGCGTTCGAGGGCGGAATCCTTCTCGATATACTTGCGGTATTCCTTCATGGTGGTCGCGCCGATCACCTGGATCTCGCCGCGCGACAAGGCGGGCTTCAGGATGTTGGCGGCGTTCATACTGCCCTCCGCTTCACCCGCTCCCGCGATGTTATGCACTTCGTCGATGACGAGGATGACGTTCCCCGCCTCTTTGACCTCGTTGATCAGCCCGAGGATGCGCGATTCGAACTGTCCTCTGAACTGCGTACCGGCGACGAGGGCGGTCAGGTCGACCAGCCACACCTCGCATCCCGCAAGGCGCGCCGGGACCTCTCCGTCCGCGATCTTCACCGCCAACGCTTCCGCGATGGCGGTCTTGCCCACGCCGGGCTCGCCGATAAGACACGGATTGTTTTTCTGACGGCGGCAGAGGATCTGGATCACCCTTGACAGTTCCCTGTCGCGCCCGACGATGCGGTCGATCTTTCCCTGTTTTGCCCGTTCGGTCAGATTCTGGCAGTAGGTCGAGAGGAACTTCCGTTTGGGCTCGCGCTTCGCTTTTTCGTTCTGCTTGCCCTCCTCGGATCTCTTTCTCTCTGGCATTGGGAAGCCGAGATTCTGAAAGATCTTCGGAATATCGACCGCCGGCGCGCCGCCGTCTTCCCCGTCGTCGCCCGAAGCGTCGGACAGGGATTCGACCACGTCGTTCATCTCGGAGTTCATCCGCTCGATCGCCTCGTCGTCAAGCCCCATCTTGCCGAGCATATCGCTGACCGGCTTGATCCCGAGCTCGCGGGCGCAGCGGAGGCAGAGCCCCTCGTTGACCGTCTGATTATTTTCCATGCGGGTGATGAAGACGACGGCAAGCCGCTTCTTGCACCGCGCGCACATTTGCATTTCCATTGGATTACCCGTACTTTCTTTGATAAGGTCTCCCCTGTCTTTTACTTGATGGAGAACACGAAATCGAGCGGACGCGTGCCCGACAGGTACTTGGCGGCAAGCGTCTTTTCAAGGTCGAAGCCGGCAAAGAAGCCCGCGTCGCCGGCGTAGCGCGCCCCGACCGCGGCGTAGATCGAAAGGATCAGCCACAGGAACAGAACGGCGAAGGTAAAGCCGAAGACCACGCCGAGGATCTTGTTGACGATGATCAGCCCCGGCAGATTCATGATCTTGTCGAGGATGGCGCGGAACAGACGGAACGCGATCCGGAACAGGATATAAAGGATGATGACCGCGATCACGACCCCGATGACGTTGGCGACGGGAGAGGCGATCTTCTCGGAGATCTCGCGGACGGTCCCCTCGGAATTGACCTCGAGATGGAGCAGATCGACGATCCAGCGCACCACGCGCGGGAGGTTTTCGTAGAGAGTATCTCCCGACGCCGCGCCGGTATTCTCACCGAGCGCCTTGGTCAGGGTCTTTTCGATCCAATCCGCGACGCCGCCGAAGAAGAATCTCTCCCCGATCAGCCGTCCGACGGGCTTGGAGAGCAGGATCGCGCAGATCAGAGCGATGATGCGTTTGAAGAATCCCGAGAAAAGGACGCGGACGAAGCCCAGTTTGAAACCGAGCACGAGCCCGAGAAACAGACCGAGGATCAGCACCACGTCGGGAATGACGTTACAGAGAACCATAGTTTTTTCCTTTCTTCGCGTGAAAAGCCCGGACGGGCGGGTCCGCCCCGGATTCCGGCACCCTATAGTATACCACCGAGACCGCCTGTTGTCAAGATGAAACGGCGACCTTACCGCAGGACGACCGATCCCTCTCCGAGCGCCTCGGTCAGGCGGGCGAGCAGTTCCGGGCTGCCGGACGCCCCGTGCGCCGTGTAGTTCGCGTAGGTCTTCTTCGAGAGGTCGTAAAAGACGACGCGGATCTCCCCGGGGTAGTTTTCGATCTCGTCGACCGCCCGTTTCGCTTCCGGGGAGTCGAGCGACGGGACTCTGAGATAGAGCGTTCTTCCCCGCTCGTCCTCCTCGCCGTTCTTCCTGAGCGGACGGATCGACTGCGCGAGGATCTTGGCGTTCGCGCCCTCTTTCAGATCGACCTCGCCCGTGACGGCGATCCCCGATTCGGGTTTCAGACAGGCGGAGACGCGGCGGAAGAGTTTCGGAAAGACGATCACCTCGATCTCGCCCGTCCGGTCGGCTATCGTGAGGAACGCCATCCGGTCGCCGTTTTTGGTGTCCTTCTCGGTCAGGGTCGAAACGACGCCGAGGACCGAAACGGTCTCTTTTTCCCCTCCCGCCGGAACGTCGTCGGGCTCATCCTCCTCGTCGTCGGGGGAACGGCGCAGTTCCGAGAGCGGGGTGTGGGGGGTGTTCTTCTCGTCCTCGGCGTAATCGTCGAGCGGGTTGCCCGAAAACGACGTGCCGATGGCGTCGCGTTCAAAGGCGATCAGTTCGCGCCTGTCGTATTCGGGGAGCCGGGGATAGTCGGTTTGGGGGGCGACGTCCTCCCCGCCGAGCGAGAAGAAATCCATCTGCCCCGACACGGCGGAACGCGCCTTGTTCTGTTCGGCGGCGATCAATCCCTCGCACGCCTCGATCAAGGTACGCCGGGTCTCCCCGAAGAAGTCGAGCGCCCCGCACTTGATGAGCGCCTCGACCTGCCGCCGGTTGAGCTCCCTGCCCGACAGACGGCGGATCAGATCCGGGAAATCGGTGAATTTGCGGCGGTTGCGTTCCGCGATCACCGTTTCGAGGAACTGGCGGCCCACCCCCTTCACGGCGAGAAGCCCGAAGCGGATGCCCTCCCGCGTGACCGAGAAGCCGATCTCGCCCGTCCCGACGTCGGGGGGCAACACGCGGATCCCCGAGCGCGCGCATTCCGCGGTGTATTCCGCGAGCTTGTCCGTCCTGCCGACCACGGACGACATCAGAGCCGCCATATATTCGCGGGGATAGCGCGCCTTCAGGTACGCCGTCCGGTAGACCAGCATCGCGTAGGCGGCGGCGTGGTTGCGGTTGAACGCGTAGTCTGCGAACGCCGCGATCTCGTCGAAGAGCGCGGTCGCCTTTTTCGGGTCGATCCCGTGCCGCGCGGTCCCTTCAAGAAACGCGTTGCGCTCCTTTTCCAATACGTCCGCCTTCTTTTTCGAGATGGCGCGGCGCACCAAATCCGCCCGCGCGAGCGAGTAGTCCGCGAGCAGACGGAAGATCTGCATCACCTGTTCCTGATAGACGATACAGCCGTAGGTGACGTCGAGGATCTCTTTCAGTTCGGGGATCTCGTAGGTGATGGGCTCCTCCCCGTGCTTGCGGC
>CACZAZ010000091.1 GCA_902779285.1 uncultured Ruminococcus sp. | reverse complement strand
AGCAGGTCGATATTCGAGAGCCCGTAGAGCAGCATCACGCCGAAACCGTAAAGCGGGATATAGGGTCCGACGAGAAAGCCGGGGTTGATCCACTTCTTCGCGGAGAAGAAGCGGCGGTAAAAGACCTCGAGAACGTACCCGGCGAGCGAGCCGAGCACGAACAGGGTCGAGACGATCACGAGCCGGTTCATTCTGCTCTCCCGTCAAGCGTCGAGAGGAAGCGGAGAAAGCCCGCTCTGCCGTCGTCGGTCGCACGGTAGACCCCGGCGTCCTCCAGTACCCGGACGAAGACCGCGCCGATCTCCCGGAACAGGATCTCGTTCACGTTCTCTTTCGTAAAGGCGTATTTTGCGCGGAGTTCGTCGACCCAATCGGCGTGCTTTTCCAAAACCGGGTCGGCGCGCAGGTCTGCCCCCGACAGGATCGCTTCCGCCGTCTGCGCCATCTCCTGTTTCAGACGGGCGGGCAGGACGGCGAGCCCCATCACCTCGATAAGCCCGATATTCTCTTTTTTGACGTGGTGCAGTTCTTTGTGCGGATGATAGAGC
This sequence comes from uncultured Ruminococcus sp., assembly GCA_902779285.1. Taxonomy (GTDB): domain Bacteria; phylum Bacillota; class Clostridia; order Oscillospirales; family CAG-272; genus UBA1740. The sequence continues at coordinate 5,112 of CACZAZ010000091.1, read as the reverse complement.
CCGAGGGGATGCTCGGGGGTGGTCAGGTTGTTGCGGAGAACGAGGTCGAGTTCGTATTCGCCGTCCCGCATCCTTGCGATCGGGGTGATCGTGTTGTGCGGCTCTCCGTCGGTCTCGGCAAAGATCGTGCGGGCGGGATCGGAATAGGCGCGCCACGCGGTGAGCACCCGGTCGGCAAGTTCGATCATCGCGTCCTTGTCCGAACTCCGCAGCCGAAGCACCGACAGCGGCCAATCGACGACGCCGCATTTGACCGAATCAAACCCCGGGAACGTGACGGGACAGACGATCTTCGCCCGCTCCATCGGGAAAACGTGCCGCCCGCCCTGCATGTGGTCGTGCGAGAGGATCGAGCCCCCGACGATGGGCAGATCGGCGTTCGAGCCGATGAAATAGTGCGGGAAACGCGAGACGAAGCCGAGCAGTTTGGCAAAGGTCGAACGGTCGATCTTCATGGGCTCGTGCTTCTCCGACAGGGCGATGCAATGCTCGTTGTAGTAGACGTAGGGCGAATACTGCAGATACCAGCGGCAGCCGTCCATATCGAAGGGGATCTGGCGCAGATTCTCACGCGCGGGCTTGGCTTCGTTGCCGGCGTAGCCCTCGTTTTCGTGGCAGAGCAGGCACTTCGGATAACCGCTCTGGGGCAGGAGTTTCGCCGCCGCGATCGCCTTCGGATCCTTCTCGGGTTTGGAGAGGTTGATCGACAGTTCGATCTCCCCGTAACGGGAATCGACGGTCCAGCGGAGGTCGCGCTTGATCCGGTCGCGCCGGATATAGTTGGCGTCGCAGGAGAGTTTATAGAACCAATCGGTCGCTTTGGCGGGGTCCTTTGCCGCAAGAGACTTGAAACGCGCGATCACCTCCGACGGGCGGGGGGTCAGGATCCCCATCAGCGCCGTGTCGAAAAGATCCCGGTAGGTCACGGTATCGGCGGGGATCAGCCCCGCTTCGACGGCGTGGTCGCAGAGTCCCGCAAGGATCTCCGGAAGTTTCGCGTCGCGCGGCTCGGGAAGCCCCCCGTCGAAGGTGACGGCAAGTTTGTCGGCAAGTTGATTCGAGAGGAAAACGCGGTCGAGGGGGGAGCAAAGACCCGTCCTCTCCCCGTAGGCGAGCAGATCGGAGATCAGCCCCGGGACGGTCCTTTTTTCGGTGTCGTTCATTTCGGTATTCTCTTTTCCGTCGGTATTGACAGATGTATTATAACATATACTTTCGCGCGTGTCCATACGCCGGGACAAATCTTTTCGGGTTTTGTCGCCGGGATATCCGACGCGCCGGAGCGCCGCCCGCAGCGGAGGGATCGTCAGACACGCGGCGACCAGTTTCCCTGCGTCGGGGAGCAGGAACGGAAGTACCGCGAGTTTCAGGACCGCGAGCGGGTGATTGCCCGTCACAAGCCCGAACCACGCCGCCCCGAAAAGGTAACAGGCAAAAAGCCCGCAAAGGAAGAACAGAGGGCGCAGGCGCGGTCTGTTCCGCCCGAGCCCCGAGAGCAGAACGAGGGGGAAATAGCCGAACAAAAATCCGCCCGTCGGACCGATCAGGACCGAATACCCCCCCTGAAACCCGCTGAAGACCGGGACCCCCACCGCGCCGAGCGCGACGTAGACGGCAAGTGCGATCAATCCGTCGACGGGTCCGAGCAGCCCTCCGCAGAGAAAGAGGAAGAAGACCGCGAGTGTGATCGGGATGGGTCCCGCGGGAATGGTCAAGGGAGCCGTGACCGAGAGCAAAGCAGCGAAAACCGAGCAGACGGTCAGGCGGCGGAGGGTTTCTCTGCGCCCTGTCACGATCCCGCCTCCCCGTGAACGCTGACCTCGCCCGAAAAGAGCGTCTCACGTTCCCCGTTTTCGCGTTCGACCACCAGTTCCCCGCGGTCGTTGATCTCCTTTGCCGCGGCGCGGAAGGTCTCGTCCCCCCGCGTCACGGTCACGGATCGCCCGAGCAAAACCGAGCGTCTCCTTGATTCGGCAAGGATCGCGGTGGAGAGCGGCTCTTTTGCAACGGCTTCGATCTCGCGGACGGTTTTCGCGATCAGATCCGCCCTGTCGGGGATCCGCCCGCCCTCGCGCTCAACCGTCGTCGCGATCCCGTCGAGTTCTCTCGGGAGTTCTCCCGAGAGGTCGATCCCGACGCCGACCGCCACGTATTCGGGCGTTCCGCTCTCGAGGTCCGCCGCCGCCTCGCAGAGGATGCCGACGGCTTTTTTATTATTCAGGTACAGGTCGTTGACCCACTTGATCCCGACGGGAAGACCCGTCTCGGATCCCAGCACCCGCGCCGCCGCGACCGCGACCGCCCCCGTCAGAGCGGAGACCTCGGAGAGCGGCAGCGTCGGACGGAGCAGCAGACTGAAATAGACCCCGCCCACAGGCGAGACGAACCTCCGTCCGCGGCGACCTCTCCCGTCGGTTTGCTTTTCCGCGACGCAGAGCGTTCCCGCCGGGGCGCCGGCGGCTGCAAGTTCTTTCAGGTCGGTATTGGTCGAGCCGGTCTCGGATGAAAAGATCACGCGCCGCCCCTCCCGGGCAAATGCGCGGAGAAGCGAGACCTCGTAGGCGCGTTCCCCCTCGGTCAGCAGGCGGTAGCCGCTCCGCGGGTCGCCCGGGATCACGTAGCCGTCCGCGCGCAGAGCCGTGATCTGCTTCCAGACCGCCGCCCGCGTCACGCCGAGCGCAAGCGAGATCTCCTCGCCCGAAACGACCGTCTCCCGCGCGAGCGCCGAGAGGATCTTTTCCCGGTTGGGATTGTTCCGCATTCCGTCGCCTCCTTTTCTTGTTCCGGCGACGATTATAGCACGCCGGGGATGGTTTGTCAACCGATTTTGCAAAAAGGTTTACAAACGGGCAAAAAGATTCCCGGGACTTCCCTTTCGGGTGTTCCCGGGAGTTTATTCTTCGGTCGCGCCCGCCGCCACCTGCGCCATCGCGTCGTCGAGCACCCCCTGTATCCGGTCGAAGAAGCCGAGCGCGTCGATCCGGCGGTAGACCTCGCGTCCGATCGCGATATAACCGACGCGGTTCAGGGTGTACGGGTAGCGGGAGATATTGTTGACGTCGCGGAGCGAGACCGGGACCGCGCCCGTGGGCAGAACGGCGCGGTCGGCGGACGTGGCGGTGATCCCCGCGGCTTCAAGCCCGTGTTGGTTCAAATATTCGCGCGCGTTCAGATAGTGGTCCCCGAACGCCGCCTGAAACGCCGTCTCCTCGGCGGCGGTGCTGTCGATCCGTCCGATCACGAGGTAGTAGCCCTGGGCGTAAAGTTCCTTGTCGGAAAGGAGCGCAATATGCTGTTCGATCAGTTCGTCGACCGAATCGTAGCCGCCGTTCATCCCGGAAAGCCAGACGATCGGGAACAGTTCCCGGTTCTCCTGCGACTGCCGCGTGACCATACGCGTTCCCGCCGGGAAGGTCGTTTCCTCCCCCGCCTCGGATCGAACGAACAGATACTCGATCGGGTCGCTCGACGTGACGGGCTGGATGGTCCCGGCGATCCGTGTCCCGGTCTCCTCGTCGAGAAGCAAAACCTGTTCGTTCCGTTTGTTCCCGCCGACGAGGGGATAGATATAGTCGCCGCGCTCGGACTGGAAACGGACCAAGACGTTCTCGCACTTTGCAGGGACCGTGACCGGCTCGGTCAGAACGATCTTGTACGCGCCGTCCATTGCAAGGGTGGTCGCGGTGGATTCCCCGGCGACGCCGTACCGCGCGATGGTCGCCACCGGCAGGGCGTAGCGTTTTTCGTTGGTATGTACGATCCGACGGAACTCCGACGCGACCGCGTCCTCGAAACGGAAGGGATTCAGAATGTAGTCGGACACCATCTGCTGCAGGGCGAGACCGTAGTCGGTCTTGTTGCTCCCGACCGCGGCGGTCAGGTCGTCTCCGAGAAGCAGGAAGCCCGGCATCGCCTGATGCGAAAGTTCCTTCGCCTCACGGTAGATCCCGTCGAGCCGCGTAAGTTCCGCCTGCTCCCGTTTCGCCTCGTCCATACGGAACTGCTCTTTGTTCTCGCGTTCGGCGGTCGCCTGTTTCGCCTCGACCGTTCCGACGACGACGCCGGCGACGATCGCAAAGATCACCATAAAGACGGCAAGGACGACCAGGACCGATTTCGGTCCCATATCACGGAGTTTTCCGAACATTTTCCCTGCCCCCTTTCCCGAGAACGCGGCGTTTCCGCGCGCCCGCGGTGATGATGCGATAATAAAAAAGATATAGCGGCGTTACTGTAAATATAACATAAATACGAGTAATTGTCAATCGTTTTTCGGAAAAGTGACGAAAAAACGTAAAAAACGCGGAAATGCGGGAAGAGTGGACGGGAGGAGGAGACAGGGGGAGACGGATTCGGACGAGACGACGGGGAGACGAAAAGTGACCGGGGGTAGCCGGATTCGTGACCGTAGACTTTCCGCTCCGTCCCGTCGCGGAAACTCGGCTGGTCCGATTTGCACTATCTCAATCAAAAACGCGCCCCCCGCACGCGGGGGACGCGTTTTTGGCTGGGGTAGCTGGATTCGGGACCGTAGACTTTCCGCTCCGTCCCGTCGCGGAAACTCGGCTGGTCCGATTTGCACTATCTCAATCAAAAGCGGCTCCCCGCGCACAAGGCGCGGGGAGCCGCTTTTGGCTGGGGTAGCTGGATTCGGACCAGCGAATGCAGGAGTCAAAGTCCTGTGCCTTACCGCTTGGCTATACCCCACCGAACGGATGTAGTATAACACATCTTCGGGGGAAAGTCAAGGGAAAAATCACGGCGTCGGAAGATTCGGGAAAAGAGGATCAGTCCGCGGGGGAAACGATCGACGCCCAGTTGATCGGAGCGACGCCGTTGGCTTCGAGAAACGCGTTTGCCCGGGAGAAATGGCGGCAGCCGAAAAAGCCGTTGTAAGCCGAAAGGGGGCTCGGGTGCGCCGCCTCGAGGATCAGGTGGCGGGGGTTGTCGATCAGCGCCTTTTTCGAGCGTGCGTTCGACCCCCAGAGCAGAAAAACGATCGGATGATCCGCCGCGTTCAGCGCTCGGATGATCGCGTCGGTCAGGGTCTCCCAGCCGTGTCCCTTATGGCTCTGCGGCTGCCCCTCCCGCACGGTTAAGGTCGTGTTCAGG
>CACZAZ010000090.1 GCA_902779285.1 uncultured Ruminococcus sp. | reverse complement strand
GAGCCGGATCGCCCGGTCGGGGCGCAGATCCATAAGTCCCCGGATCGATTTGCGCGAGCGGGCGACCGCCTGATGCTCGAAATACTCCCCCGCAAGGAAGAACAGCATCACGGCGACGCCCTCGGCTTTGCTTCCGATAATGAACGCGCCGACCGACGCGACGGTCATCAGGAACTTTTCGTCGAGCAGGTCGCGGCGCAGAATACCTTTCACCGCGTCAAGCCAGACGGTGCATCCCGAAACGGCGAGCGCGACGAGATAAATCGAAAGGACGGCGGGATACGGCGCGCCGAAATGCTCGGACAACACCCCGGAAAGGAGCAGCGCTCCCCCGCCGAGAACCTGCCACACCTCATGCGTGAGGTAGGGCGAAAGACGCTTTTTCATTTTACAGTTCTTCGATCTTCACCTTGGAGGAGAACGCTTTCGCCGTTTCGCGGACGGCGGCGAGCAGTTCGTCGGACGGAAGTTCCGATTCGACGGTCAGTTTCTCGGAGAGGAAATTGATCTTCGCGGAGTCGATCCCCTCGGTCTTGCCGAGCATTCCCTCGAGTTTGGCGGCGCAGTTCGGGCAATCCAGCCCGACGACGGAGAACTTGGTTTTCATGGTTGTATCCTCTTTTCTTTTGTTTTATGCTTATTAATACCGCCGTCGGCTTTCGTTCTTGCCTCCCCAACGGGGGAGGTGGCACGGCTTGCCGTGACGGAAGGGGCATATTTGATAAAAACACAAACCACCCGAACGCCCTGCGGAGTGCCCCTTCCACCGCTCGGCGGTCCCCCTCCCCCGTTGGGGAGGCAAAAACTTAATCATTCCGTGCAAGAAACTCTTTAACGGTTGTGTCGATGAATTGGCAAACGCCCCTAAAATTGGTGTCAACTTGATAATTGGTAAAACGGATGATCTTCAAATCATATCCCTCAAGAATCTCCGTTCTGAACTCATCCTTTTGTTTTCCTTGCTCCGTAAAATGCTGAGATCCGTCAATTTCTATGATCAGTTTTGCCGGGTAGCAATAAAAATCAGCGATAAAATTCCCAATCGGTTGCTGTCTTCGAAAACGCGGTTTGTAGATGCGGAGATAATCATACCACAGTCGATTTTCTTGCGGTGTTGCATGCTTCCTTAAGTTTTTCGCAAGCTGAATATTCTTCGTGTTGTATTCAAGTGGCATTATTCACTCCTTCGGACTGCTTGCCGTGATGAAAGGACTACTTTGAGAGAACGAAGAGTGCCCCTTCCACCGCTCGGCGGTCCCCCTCCCCCGTTGGGGAGGCAAAAGATGCAGGGAACCCCTCTCCGGCGTTTCACGCCACCTTTCCCTCAAGGGGAAAGCTTGGAACGGTCGGTTTAGTCTTCTTCCGACAGATGCTCGACCGCGATCTCGATGATGTCGCGCACGTGATCGTCGGCAAGACGGTAGAAGACGTTCTTCCCCTCCCGGCGGGAGGTGACGAGGTGGTTGGCGCGGAGGAAACGGAGCTGGTGAGAGACGGCGGACTTTGTCATCCCGAGCGCCGCCGAAAGGTCGCAGACGCAGAGTTCCCGCCGGTCGAGGGCAAACAGGATCCGCATCCGCGAACTGTCACCGAAGACCTTGAAGAAGTCGGAGAGGTCCGCCGTCACGTTCTCGTCGGGCATCGCCTCCCGCACCGCGCGCACCGTGTCGGGGTGATCGTGTTCGCACGCGCATTGCATCTCGAGTTCCTTTTTCTTCTCGTTTTCCTTCATTTGATCCTCCAAACAGTTGAGCAACCGTTCAACTGTTTATAGTATAATCCGACGGCGGGGATTTGTCAATAGGTTTTTGAAAAAAAGTGCGGGAGACGTTCGTCGGTCTTCCGGGCAGCGGCGGCGCGCCTGAATATCGATACGCTTTTTATCCGTTCCCTCTATCAAAAACCACTCCGACTTGACAAATCGGCGCAAATCGTGTATACTGATTGTGAGCGGATCATCTCTCGGCGTGAATAAAACCGCGCGCTCGCAAACGATAACGGAGGTGACTGTATGAAGAAATTTGCCCTTTTTCTTTTGGTATGCGCGCTTCTCTTTGCGTTCGTCTCCTGCGTCAGATACCACGCGAAAGCAGAGGACGTCGCGGTCTGTTACCGGAAGGATTTCGAAGGGAACAACGTCTTGACCGAAGACCCGATCGTTTTCACCGAATCGTTCCGGATCCAAACGATGGTCAAAGGTGCGCTGAACGGCTACAAAGCGGAAGGGCTCGATCCCGAAACGCTGCCCGAAACCAGGACCGTCCTGATCGACGAAAAGGAGGAATTCGACGCCGCGTTCGTCGCGTGTCCGTTCGAGGTGGATCTTGAGAAAGAGATGATCGTCGTCTACACATTCTCTTTCGTTTATTCAAGACCGACCGTGATCAAAAAAGTATCCTTTTCCGACGGCACACTCTCGCTCAAACTGGAAAACAAGCGGGCAAAATGGGGCGTCAAAGACGCCTGCCAGCCCTATCAGCGGTACGTGATCATCAAGCTGGACAAACTCGACGTCGACGAGGTCAAGGTCGACTACAAGATTCGATAAACCGAAAGAACGCATCCCTTCGGGGGTGCGTTTTTCATTGACTTTTGCGCGCGCGTGTGATAGAATCATAATGAAAAACCGTCCGGGGCATCCCGGGGAAAGAGGACGCTTATGCGCGCATACGAACGACTTTTGAACTACGTGAAGATCTACACGACCAGCATCGACGACGCCGGCGTCGTTCCGTCCGCCGAACGCGAGTTCGACCTTGCCCGCCCCCTGTGCGAGGAACTCCGCGCGCTGGGTCTCAAAGCCGAGATCGACGAGCATTGCTACGTGATGGGGTGGCTCGAAGCGACCCCCGGCTATGAAAACGCTCCCTGCGTCGGATTCGTCGCGCACGTCGACACCGCCCCCGATTTCTCGGGCGAAGGGGTAAAGCCGCGCGTGATCGAGAACTTCGACGGGCGCGACCTCCCTCTCGGGGAGAGCGGACGGGTGCTTTCGGCGTCCGAGTTCCCGCATCTGCCGAAACTGAAGGGCAGGACGCTGATCGTGACCGACGGCACGACCCTGCTCGGCGCGGACGATAAAGCCGGGATCGCGGAGGCTGTGACCCTGCTGGAAGAGTTGATCGAAAGCGGCGAGCCGCACGGAAAGATCGCCGTCTGCTTCACCCCCGACGAGGAGGTCGGATGCGGGACGCTGTGCTTCGATATCGACCGCTTCGGCGCCGATTTCGCGTATACCATCGACGGCGGATTCGAGGGCGAAGTGGTCTTTGAGAACTTCAACGCCGCGTGCGCCGACGTCACGGTCGCGGGCTTCAACGTCCATCCGGGCGAGGCGACCGGGATCATGAAAAACGCCTGTCTGATCGCCTCGGAGTTTGCCGCGGCGCTGCCGAAAAACGAGACCCCCTCCACCACCGCGGGGCGGGTCGGATTCTACCACCTGACCGACCTTTCGGGGAACGTCGAGGCGGCGAAACTGCACTATATCCTCCGCGACCACGACGCGAAGAAACTGGAGGACAAAAAGGCAGCGATCCTGGCGCTTGGCGAAAAGTTCAACCGGGAATACGGCGCGGGGACGGTCAAAATCGAGATCCGCGACCAGTACCGCAATATGCGGGAGAAGATCGAGGAGACCCCCTACGTCGTAGAACTTGCGCTGGAGGCGACCAAAGAATGCGGGATCGTCCCGATCTCGGAGCCCATCCGCGGAGGGACCGACGGCGCGACCCTGACCCTGCGCGGGCTTCCCTGCCCGAATCTCGGCACAGGCGGCTACGGCTTCCACGGTCCCTACGAGCATATCACCGTCGAGGGGATGGACGCGGTCGTTGCGATCCTGCGCTCGATCGTCCGCAAAACGGCGCAGATGAAGAAATCGTAACAAAAACGCAATTTGCCGCCCTTCCCGGATTTCGGGAAGGGCGGCTTTTTATAGGATTCTCAACCTTTGAGGCGGCTTGCGAGCGCTATGAAGCGTTCCTCGTTTCGGACGCCTCTGAACCACGCCCACCCCTTCGCGGAAACGAAGGCGTCGTAAGCGTTTTGAAGAAGGTCTTTCACGTCCTCCGCACGGATCTCGCGTTTCAGAAGGTCAAGTGCCGGACAGTTGTACGCGAGTTTCGTTCCGTCCGGGATCCCGCGCAGTTTGAGACAGAGGTCAACGCTCCTCTCCATCGCCCGGTACCCGTCCTCGATCAGCCCCGCGCCGAAGCATCCGGCGGCAAGACGCCGATAGGCAAACTCGCGGGTGTAGATCCACCCGTCAAGGTCGGTTTCGGGGTCGCGCATCACGTCGATCAGTTTCAGGATGATATTTTGTCCGTCCACCCGCGACTGCGCGCTTTTGTAGGTCTTGGCGTCCCGTTTGACGAAATAGTTAAGAAACGTTTCGTCCATCGTACGGAAAATCTGCCTCTGCATTGCCAGATTGAACGCATCCACTTCCCCGCGGTAATCGTATCGTGCGATCTTCGCCTCGCTTGACGTGATGATGCTCCGATTGTCAAGCAGAGAATACCACTCGTTCACCCGGTCGTCGTCCTCGACGTCGATCAGATAAGAGATCGCCTCGTCGCGGTACCAATCGGTATCGTCGTAGTATTCGAGTACCGCGCGGCAGAGCGAACGCATTTCGTCCAGATGCTTTCTTGCTTTGTCAAAGCCGAGTTTGTGGTACAGCCAGAGCAGACGGAACTTCAGATACCCGTTTCCCGGAAGGTCGCCGATCGTCTTTTTCACAAGTGTGATCCGGGCTTCGGTATCGTCGCCGAGCGCCTCGTCCTCTTTTTTATAGAGGTCGAGTTTCTTCGATACGGCGTCCGCATCGACCCCGAACAGTCGATCGAGCGAAACGCCGAAAAGCGCGGCGATCGAGGGCAAAAGCCCGACGTCGGGATAGGTCAATCCGTTCTCCCATTTGCTGACCGATTGAAACGCGACGCCGAGCCGTTCCGCGACCTCTCCCTGCGTCATATTCTTTTCTTTGCGGAGTTTTTTGATGGTTTCGGAAAGTTGAAACGCCATCTTTTTCACCCTTTCATTTTGGTTTTCAAGTGCGCCCTTGCAAGTTCAGTATACCCGATTCGCCGCCCCGCGTCAATAAACGATCCGATTAGCAAACTCACGCAACAGGCGAATGATTCGCATAAACGGTTCCTATCGGCAGGGCGCGTTGCACCATGAATTGCGAACGCCGTTCGCATGAATTGACGCGGTGCGTCATGAATTGCCGCAAGCGGCATAAAACAAATCGACCGCCCCGTTGAAAACGGAGCGGTCGGTTTTTTATTGTTTGTTTTTTCGCCACCACTTTTTCGGCTGGCGGAGGAGTTCGGCGTGGCGGCGGATCACGTCGCGGAGCGTGCCTCCCGCGCGATAGATGGCGACCAGCGTTCCGTAAAAGCGGCTGTTCTCCGCGCGTTCGAGCGCCTCGCGTTTGAGGTCGAGTTTGAACTGCTCGTATCTGACGACGACCTGATCGGCGGCGGCGCGGATGCGGATGCCGAGCCGGATCGAATAGAAGGTGTCGACGAGGATCATCCCGATCACAAGACCTACGGCGTAGGAGTAGATCGGATTCTCCCCGAGCCACTCGATCACGGCGACGAGCCGACCGTTCAAAAAGAAGTAGTAGCCCGAGCCGAGCGCAAACCAGATGACCGAGAAAAGCGGGCAGATCACGCCCATCACGTTGCCGAAGCGGTCGGAATAGTCCCACAGTTTGATGTGCAGTCCCCGGATGAAGACGATCCCG
>CACZAZ010000089.1 GCA_902779285.1 uncultured Ruminococcus sp. | reverse complement strand
ACCGAGAAAGCCGAAAAGGGCGGGCATTACAGCGCCTACGTTTCGAGCGGCGTCGTCGGACACGAGGGCGGCGATCTCCTCGTCCGCGAGTCGCTTGATATGATCAAAGATCTCTTTGAAAAATAACCCGTTCAACCCCCCGAAAACCCTAAAAACGGCTCCCCGTCGGGGAGCCGTTTTTAGTTATTTGGTTTTAAAAACGGATTCGTTTTCTTTGAAAAAGTCTTCGTCCGCCCAGTCGTAGTACCAGACGAACGCGCAGTTGGAGGTGAACAGCGGCGAGTCGTCGATCCCGCAGGGAGAGTAGCACTTGGCGAGCGTATAACACCCGTGCTTGACGCACCAATCGAGCGGGGACAAAAGCGCGTACGAGGGGTCGCGCCCGTTCATCTTCTGTGCGTAGGCGACCAGCGCGGACCAGTACGGCCAGGCGGCGCCGTTCTGGTACTCGTATTGCTGCGTGGAGAGGTTGAACAACCGATCGACGCCGCGGTAGAACGGCCAGACGCTCATCACGCCGAAGTCGCCCGCGGTTTGCGCGCGGTTGTTTCTCGTTTCGAGGAGCGCCGAGAAATTGTCGAGCAGGCGCTCGGTCTGTTTCTTGTCTGCGACGCGGTAAAGGACCGCGAGGATCGTATCGACCGACAGGTTATCTTCGACGAAATCGCCGTCCCGATAGTTGATATAGTACCCCTTTTCGTCGTCCCAGAGGAGCGCGTTGATCGCGTTTTTCGTCCGCAGAAACATTCTGCGATACCGGGCGGCGCGGGTCTTGTCGCGCGTCCCCGCGATGAGGGAGAGACACTCGAGCGCGCGGGCGTAGAGCAGTTCGACGTAGGTGACGTAGCCCGTCCGGTTGATCTCGTCCGCCCAGTCGTGTTTGTTGTATTTGCCGCCCTTGACGATCAGCCCCGTTTCGTCCTCGTACCCCGACAGTTTGTCGAGGGAGAGAAGGCAGAGCTGATAAATGGATCTGCCGTTCACTATCTCGTCGAGCAGCGAGAGGTCGCCCGTGTGATTGATATAGTCGTAGACCGAAAGAACGAAGCAACTCGCGCTGTCGTAGTAGTAACGGAGATGCGGCTGCAGCCGGAAGGTCACGCCGGCGGGGCACTCCCCGTCCTCTTTGATCCCGTGCGCGATCGTGAGGATCTGATCTTTGACGAGCGCGGGACGGGTTTTGAGCATCGCCGGCGCGACCGTGAAAGTGTCCTGAAAATAAGAACGGACCGGGTCGTTGGCTATGCTCACGGCGGAAAAACCCTTGTACGCTCCGATCGCCTTATAGTTTTCCAGCGCGGAGAAGAAACTCGCCTTATAGAGGGCTTTATCCTTCTCGGTTTCGGCGGACGCGGGGACCTTCACGTTCCGGAACTCGTTGACGACCTGTTTTTTCAGGGATATGAAGCGGGAGAGAAGATCCAGGCAGTACGTCGCGTCGGTGTCGTAGGAGAGGACGAAGTGCGCGCTCTTGTCCGTATGCAGATAAACCGAGGCGTTCGCTGCGACGTAGCGGCTCTCGACGTTTGCCGCGTAGTTGAAACGGTTGGTCGCCTTGCCCAGGTCGAACACGAAGTCGTAGTCGCCCGTCTTGTTCGCCTTGATCTCGTATAGCACGGCGTTCCCTTCGACGGGGACGAACTGCAGGACCGTGATCAGTACGTTCCCCTTTTTCAAAAGGATCTTCTGCATCCGCCCGCCGACCTCGACGGTCTTGTCGCAGAAAGCGCCGACGTTCTCGCCCTTGATAAAAACGCCGAGAAAGGTGCGGGTGACGTAACCGACGCTCTGGTTGACGACGGTGTAATCGGTGATCCCGCCCTTGCCGTCGAACTTGACGTGCAGGTCGCTTGACGCGACGTCGTAGTTCACGTCCTCAAAGAATTTTCCCACGACGACGATCTTTCCGTCCCGGTATCTCTTTCTCATATCTTTTCCCTTAATCCGGCGAAAAAAGCCGTTTTTTTGCAATATTCATATCTATTATATCTCTTTTTGCCGTTTTTCGCAAGCGGTTTCCGCCGGATTTTTGTTGCTTGATCCCGAAAGGAATGTCGTAATGCAAAACGAACGGAGCAAACGCGGGACGCGTTTGCTCCGTTTTGATTCCGGGGCTGCCGGGAACGGAAAGTAGGAGGAAAACCGTTCGGGGCTGCCCCGGGTGTTTACGCTGCGGGGGATCAGTCTGCGAGTTTGAAGTAGATCGGGGCGGGGCAGGTCACGTCGTCGGTCGTATCGTCCGGCGTGTCCATATCGTCGAGGGTGAAGGTAGCCGCTGCGGGGGTCGCGACCTTCTCGACCTGCTGGACGAACTCGGTGCCGCAGGTGATGGAAACGTCGGTGTCGACCCAGTACGCGGTGGTGTCGACCAGCGTGTGGTTCATGTTAAAGAGGACGGCGAACACGTACCGTTCTGCGTTTTCGTTGTCGCCGTAGACGATCCCGCCTTCTCCGTCGGACGCGGCGGAGTAGAGGTAGTTAAGAGAATGGAAGTTGGTCTTGTCGGAACCGCCGGGACCCTCCAGCATCGCGACCGCGACGCCGTCGATATACAGGGTCAGCGTCACTTTGTATTCCGCTGCGGTCGCGCCGGCTTCGGTGTCGGCTTCGAGAGCTGCCGGGTTGGTCACGTCCTGATGAACGCGGAACTGCACGCGGTGCCAGCCGTATTCGGGATTGTTCTGATCGGCGCCTCCGAGGTTCGGATACTCGGAATACGCCGCGCCTCCCGTCGGCATCCCGGCGGGGGTGAACGCCGTGCCCGCGGCGGGGATGGTGCCAACTCCGCCCGAGGTCTCAAAACCGCCGGCGTATTTGCAGTCGGAGCCCGAAAGGTTGTTCGTCATGGACGCGTAAATCAAACTGGTCTGTTCGGTCCCGTTGCCCGACGCGATCCGCATGGTCATATAGTTTTTCTGCGACGGGTCGAGGTTCAGGAGCGTCGCGTTCCACAGAACGGTATACTCGACCAGAAGATCTTTGCCGGCGGGGTCCGTGTCGGTCGGGTAGAAGTGATCTTCGCCCCGAACGTCGACGAGCGGCTTCCGGTTCTGGTATCTGCTCGACGTCGTGACGGTAAAGGTCTGCACGTCGGGCGCGAAAGTAAGATCCTTTTCGATCGGCTGATGGCAGACCGTGCATTCGCCCGTCGCGTGGACCGCGGGGTTGAACAGCGTCGGCGTCGCGGACCAATCCTCGACCTTGTGCGCGTTCTCATCGATCGGGATCTCTTCTCTCGTCGATTCGATGACCTCGCCGCACACTTGGCAGAGATACGCTTTGGAACCGACAGCGTTGCAGGTCGGCTTCTGGAGGATCGTGATCTCGGGCTCCTGCGTGTGGGGCAGCGGATCGATCAAAACGACGGTCTCGGGGATGATCTCGCCGCACACGGTGCAGTGATAGGACTTCGAGCCCGCGTTGGTGCAGGTCGCCTGTCTGTCGATCTTGTACTCGGCGGCGGGGGTGTGTTCATGCTCGGTCTCGCCTCCGGTGGTCGCACCGGCGGTGGTCGCGTTCGCGGCAGTCGTGGCGTCGCCGCCCTTGCCCGACTTGTCGCACGAAGCGAACGCAAAGACGCACAGGACGAGAGAAAGGACCAGCGCGAGGGTAACGGTAAGTTTCTTCATCTTGTTTTCTCCTTTTTGTTCCGATGGTTTTATATGATCCGGGACGGTCCCGGAAGGGAACGAAGTGTTGCTGCGCAACGTGAAGTGCCCTGCGGGGCGCGAGGGAACGAATGCCGCAAGCGGCGCGATATGCCCTGCGGGGCGCGATATGTCAGAGGACGCGATATGCGCTGCGCGCGTGACGTGGGCGCAAGCGCCCGATAGGGGAACGGGATCAGAGAGAGCCGAAGTCGAAGCTGTCCCAATCTCCCTCGCCGAGCGTGCCGGCGGAGTTGAGCAGAAGATCGCGGTCGAGTTCGACGATCTTGATCTCGGCGGATTCAAAAACTTTTTTCTGTTTCATCGTCGTTTCTCCTTTTTACCGCAGGTAGATCTTCGAGAGGACCGGAACGTGGTCGGACGGGTACTTGCCGTCCGTATCGATGGGGTTGTCAACGACCGTGTAGTACACCGGGTCGAGATCCCCCCGGGTCATGATATAGTCGAAGATCCATTCCGGGCGGGTCGTGCGGCTGTTGGCGAGGGTCCCGCCGACGTCGCCTTTGACGTTGGCTTCGGTGCAGGTCAGATCAAAACCGTCATCGGTAAAGAGCGCCATATTGATTTTTCCTTGACCGCCCTTATAGTGCGAGTTCATATCGCCCATCACGATCTGATCGGGATATGCCGCCCTCTGCGTTTCCAGCCACGCCAGCAGCGCGCGGATCTCGTAGCGGCGGAGCTTATCGTCCTCTTCGTGCCCGGATCCGGTGCCGCCGTAGTGCAGGTGCGCGCTGACGACGAGGATCTTTTTCCCGCTCGACGTCTCTTGCAGAGCGGCGTAGTGGAAAATGCGATCGATATTAGAAAGGTCCGGGTCCGCGTTCTCGTCGTTGGGGACGGAGAGATCGATCGCCGTCTGCCGGAAGGTCTTGGTCCCCTCGGCGAGTTTTGTGAATTTGCTCGTTTTATAGAAGATCTCGTTCTTCTCGAAATCGTACCTGCCGGTATAGCCGCCCTGCAGCCGGGTGTAGCCGCCCGCCGCCGCGAGCGAATCAAGGGTGGCGTCCCAACCGTTTGATTTTCCCTGGTTGACCTCCTGCAATCCGACGATATCGGGGGATTCCGAGAGGATCGTTTCAGCAACCTTCGCGGGATCTCTGCCGTCCCAGCCGCTGTCGTAGACCTCGATATTGTAACTCATTACCGAGAGCAGCGGGGAGAGATTTCCGTCGGTGACGATCCGGTAGTAGGTAGAGGCGGGTTTACCGGAGCCGCCTTCGTTGCGGTAATAGATCGGTTCCGGATAATCGACGCGTTCGACGCTCTGCACGAAATCCTTGCCGCAGCTTGCGTACGGTTCTGCGACGGCGAAGAAGGCGGTTTTGCTCCCGGCGTTTTTGCCCGCAA
The DNA here is from genome assembly GCA_902779285.1 of uncultured Ruminococcus sp. Classification (GTDB taxonomy): domain Bacteria; phylum Bacillota; class Clostridia; order Oscillospirales; family CAG-272; genus UBA1740. Next base: position 879 of record CACZAZ010000089.1, on the reverse strand, counting down.
TATTGAAAATGCAAAGGTCAACGTTTGAGCCGACGTCGGTATAAACGATCCCTCCCTCTCCGTCGGACTGCGCGGTATAGAGTTTGCAGTCTCTGCCGCTGCCGGTCGTGCAGTCGGAGGCGCCGAGTTTCGCGATCGCGGCGCCGTCGACGTAGATGGTCATGGTCAGGGCGTAAACGGCGGGGGTCGCGCCGGGCGTCAAGTCGGCTTTCAGAGCGTCGGCGTTCGTCACTTCTTCGTGATAGCGAAGACCGATCCGATGCCAGCCGTATTCGGGATTGTTCTGATCGGCGCCGGTAACGTTCGGATAATCGGCGTAATCTCCGCCGCCGCTGACCATCCCGGCGGGGGTCGTGACTTCGCCGTCCGAGATCGGCGTGTTGAACGACCCCGCGTCCTCAAAACCGCCGGCGTACTGACAGTTGTTGCCGCTGATCCCGTTGATCGGGCTCCAGTAGGCGAGCGGCGCCTGCTTGGAATGATCGTCTGCGTCGCACAGATAGGATTTGACCGACTTGGTCGTCGAATTGTTAAAATAGGCGATCGTATCGTTCCAAAGTACCGAATACTCGATCAGCAGATCGTTTCCGGTCGGATCGACGTTCGTCGGGTGAAAGCACTTGGCGCCCCCGTCCAGAACGTCGTCGTACACGTTGACGTATTCGTCGAAATAATGCGTTGACTTGTCGGATTTGGTGGCGTAGAGTTCGTGGATCTTTTCGCCGTCGCCGCGGTTGATCGCGTAGGAATTGGTTTTCCCGACGCCGGAATAGCGGGTCCCCTCCCCGTCGGTCACGAAAGCGCGGATATAGATCCAGCCGCAGAACTCGTCCTGCGGGATGTTGGTCAGTTTACAGGCGATCCACCAACGTCCGTTCG
>CACZAZ010000088.1 GCA_902779285.1 uncultured Ruminococcus sp. | reverse complement strand
AGATCGCCGTCACGTTATGCGAACGCGCTCGGTTGTTCTTCGCGTCATAGAAGAAACCGCGGAACGCCTCCGTCATTTGTTTTTTCAAAAGGATCTTCAGCATTGCAAAGCCCCCTTACGCGTCCTCTTCCAGTTCGAGGAACGCCGATTCGAGCGACTCGTCGCCCTTGACCTCCTCCATCGTGCCGGAGCGGATCAGTTTGCCTCCTTTGATGATGGCGACCTTGTCGCAGAGTTTCTCCGCGACCTCCAGAACGTGGGTGGAGAAGAAGATCGCGCCGCCCCCGTCGCAGAGTTCGCGCATCATCTCTTTCAGGGTATGCGCCGCCTTGGGGTCCAGCCCGACGAAGGGCTCGTCCATCACGATCAGTTTCGGCTCGTGGATCCACGCCGAGATGACCGCGAGTTTCTGCTTCATACCGTGCGAGTAGGACGCGATCGGCTGCGCAAGGTCGGCGGTCAGTTCAAACGCGTCGGCGTACTTTTTGATGCGCTCCTCCCGGACGTCGGCGGGAACGCGGAAAACGTCCGCGATGAAGTTCAGATACTTGATCCCGGTCATATAGGGGTAGAGTTCGGGGTTGTCGGGGATGTAGGCGATCTCGCGCTTGACGGCGAGCGGATCCTCCCGGACGGAGTTCCCGTTGACCCGGATCTCGCCCGCGTCGAATACGAGGATGCCCACCACGCTCTTTAAGGTCGTGGTCTTGCCCGCGCCGTTATGCCCGATAAAGCCGTAGATCTCGCCCGCCTTGATCGAGAGCGAGAGATCGTCGACGGCTTTCTTGTCTCCGTAGGATTTCGAGAGATGCTCGATCGAGAGGACCTCTGCCGCGTTGTTGGTTTCCATTTCGTGTCTCCTTGTTTTTTACGTCGATTTATGGGGGTTTCTTTGAAAAACCGCCGCGGACGCTCGTCCGCGGCGGTTTTGGAGTGAGCGTGTTACCAGGGGGTGAAGGTCGCGCCGAGCAGTTTCAGGACCGCCTCGACGTAGAAGAAATCGCCGTAGATGATCGACATATGCACGCCGGCTTTCTTCAATCCTTCGGGGGTGAAGTCCGCCGGATAGCGTTCGGTGCCGTAGTCGAGCATGTGGTCGTTCGCGGGATCGAAGTCGCAGAACTTCTCGCCCATCGTGCGGAGCAGGTTGACGGCGGCTTCGAGGTACTTGCCGCCCTCGTTTTCGGGCAGGACCTTCGCAAGTTCGATCAGCCCGCACGCGGCGCAGGCGCCGGCGGTCGAATCGTAGAGGACCGGCTCCGCGGGGGCGCGGAAATCGACGCGGGGAAGCCAGTCGGACTTGACGCAGTCGATAAAGTAGTCCGCCGCCCGTTTCGCCCCCGCGAGATACCGCTCGTCTTTGGTGTGGAGGTAGGAGAGGACGAAGCCGTAGACCGCCCACGAGCAGCCGCGCGACCACGACGATCCGACGGCGTAGCCCTGTCCGGCTTGGGTGCCGGTCAGTTCTCCCGTCTCGCGGTCGTGATCGACGATGTGGTTGACCGAGCCGTCCTTGCGCAGATGGTCGCGGAGCGTCACGTCGGCGTGGGCTTTCGCGAATCTCGCGAAGCGGTCGTCGGCGGTCACGTCGGACGCCCAGTAGAGCAGGGGGAGGTTCATCATACAGTCGATGATGGAGCGGTCGTAGTTGTCCCACGCGGAGCCGCGCTTGCCGTTCCACGCGCGGATGAATCCGCCGGGGACCTTGGAGGCGAGGATGAAGCGGGACGCCAGCGACGCCGCCATATAGAGGTCGAGGTTCTTCGCCGTCTCGTCGCCCGTCAGCAGATAGTCCGCGCCGTAGGTGAGGTGCCACACGAATCCGACGTCGTGATCCAGCCGCCCGTACTCGTCCGCGACGGGACGGAGCAGCTCCTCGCTGCGTTTCGCCGTCTTTCTGTATTCCTCGTTTTTCGTGTAGGCGTAGAGCAGCCAGTTCAGTCCGCCCCAGAACCCGTTGGTCCACCAGTTACGGCGGCGCTCGGTCATATCGATATGGATCCCGTTCTCGTCCACGCCGTAGGGAAGTTTGTCCCGCGAACGAAGCGTCACGGCGGAGTATTTCTTGTCGATCTTGCGGAAGGTCTCCTCCGCCCACGCGCGATTCTCGCGGAGCAGCGTTTCAACGTTCTTCATCTGCTCACCCCTTACGGCTGCTTGCCGATATAGGCGAGGATGCCTCCGTCGACGTAGAGGATGTGACCGTTCACGAAATTCGAGGCGTCGGAGGCGAGGAAGACGGCGGGACCCATCAGGTCCTCGGGCGTCCCCCAGCGAGCCGCCGGGGTCTTCGCGACGATGAAGGCGTCGAAGGGATGGCGCGATCCGTCGGGCTGCCGCTCGCGCAGGGGAGCGGTCTGCGGGGTCGCGATGTAACCGGGACCGATGCCGTTGCATTGGATGTTCGCGCCGCCGAACTCGGAGCAGATGTTCCGGGTCAGCATCTTGAGCCCGCCCTTCGCCGCGGCGTACGCCGAGACGGTCTCACGGCCCAGTTCGCTCATCATGGAGCAGATGTTGATGATCTTGCCGTGACCCTTCTTCACCATCGAGGGGATGACGGCTTTCGAGACGATGAACGGGGCGTTCAGATCGACGTCGATCACCTTGCGGAAATCGGCGGCGGTCATCTCGCACATCGGGATCCGTTTGATGATCCCGGCGTTGTTGACGAGGATATCGATCACGCCGATCTCGCGTTCGACCTGCGCGACGAAGGCGTTCACCGCGTCCTCGTCGGTCACGTCGCAGACGTAGCCGTGCGCCTCGATCCCGTCGGCTTTGTAAGAAGCGAGTCCCTTATCGACGAGTTCCCGGTTGATATCGTTGAAGACGATGGTGGCGCCCGCTGCCGCGTACGCCTTCGCGATGGCGTACCCGATCCCGTAGGACGCGCCGGTGATCAGGGCGACTTTGCCCTTCAGACTGAACATATCATTCATTGTTTTTTCTCCTTTCAAAGATCAGAGCAGATCTCTCGTCTCGATGAAGTCCATATCGGTAAATTCCTGATTCTCGCCGCACATCGCCCAGATAAAGGAGTAGGCGCGGGTGCCGACGCCCGAATGGATCGACCAGGACGGGCTGATGACCGCCTCTTCGTTGTGCATGACGATATGCCGCGTCTCCGTCGGCTCGCCCATCATGTGGAAGACCACGTCGTTCTCGCCCATATCAAGATAAAGGTAGACTTCCATCCGTCTGTCGTGGGTGTGGCAGGGCATGGTGTTCCAGTTCGAGCCGGGCTCCAGTTGGGTCAGCCCCATCGCAAGCTGGCAGGACTGCATGACCTCGGGGTGGATGTACTGGTTGATGACCCGCTTGTTGCACTCCTCGACCGATCCGCAGGGGACCTTCTTCGCCTTGGTGATGTCGATCTTCCGGATCGGGTAGGTCGTGTGAGCGGGGCAGGAGGAAACGTAGAACTTCGCCGGGGCGTTGGGATCAACGCTCTTGAAAGTGATCTCCTTGTTTCCGCGCCCGATATAGATGCCGTCGCGGGGATTCATCTCGTACTCGGCGCCGTCGACCGTGATGATGCCCTTGCCGCCGATATTGATGCAGCCCATCTCGCGTCTTTCAAGGAAATATTCCGACGCCAGCTCCTTGCCGCCGACCAGTTTCAGCGTCTGGAAAACCGGCATCAGACCCGCGGTGATGATGCGGTCGATATGGCTGTAGACCATCCGGATATTGTCCTTGGTGAACAGGTTGGCGATATGGAACTCCTCTCTCAGCCGTTCGGTGTCGTAGTGCTTGACGTCCTTTGCGTTGGATGCCTGACGAACTTCCATTTGTTTTATCTCCTTCTTAATATATGTTCCGTAAACCTGGATCTGTGTGAGCGCCGCCCACGAGAGCGGAGTGGATACCTGTTTGAAATGATGGAGGAAAACCGTTTTCGTCACGGTCTTCGGAAAGCGCACTTCCTGTCCCTCGGCTTTCCCCTCGAACTCGGCGGTCAGGGAAGTGCCGTCGGAGAAGGTGATCTCGACCGATTTCCACCAGGTATCGTGCGGAAAATCGGCGCGGAGGAAGAAGACCAGTTTGTCGATCTCGACCTCGCGCCCGAAATCGATCGTATATTCGAGATCCTCGCGCGCGCCGCCCGCCCACGAATGGTAGGGGTAGTTGCCGTGTCCCTCGTTGCGGATGACTCCGTCGATCGCGTTCCGCTCGAAGAAGCAGGGATCCTCCCGCGTCACGAAGTTCGCCTTCGCGTGGGGAAAGTACTTGTCGACCCCGTGCCGGTCGCAGGGGTTCAGGGCGATATTGCGGTAGCCGTAGATCTCCTCGTCGGTCAGTTCCCGTACCCGTACCCGATGCGCGTCTCCCTTGAACGCGTCGGGGTGATACCCGCGATCCCGTTCGATCCCGAACGGGATCGCGTACTCGAACCGCCGCTTCGGCACCGAGAGGATCGATTCCTCCATCGTGGGGTCGAGTTGCAGCCCTATGAATTCGCCCTCGGACATCGAGACCCGGATCTTGTCTCCCTCGGCGTACTCAAAGGGAACTACCGCGTCGATCTCGTATCCCGAGGCGTCGAAGCGTACCGTTCCGTCTGCGCCTACGATCGTCAGATGCAGCATCCGCCGCTCTCCTTTCGTTGAACGACCCTTTCCCGAAAGAGAGAAAGAAAGCCGTTTTCGTTCAGCGTACAGTATAACACAATTTTTCCGTTTTGTCCATACTTTTCCGCTTTTTCGCCCGAAAAACCACGTTCGGTAATCCCGTATAAGAAATCCGCCCCATCTCCTTGCTTTTTGTTCCCGACTGTGTTATAATACCTTGCGTCGGTTCCTTGGCAACGATTTACGGAGGGGTGTCAATGAATGAATTGCGCCTGACGGCGCGTGAATTGCCTGACGGCATGAATTGTTCCTGCGGAACGTGAATTGCGCTGCGGCGCATAAAGACGCAATTCAATTCACGGAGCAGACGCAGTCGGCGAGAATTCACGGAGCAAAGCGAGAATTCATGACGCGTAGCGTCAATTCACCCGTTCCCCTCGTCCCGTCAATGAATTGCCCTGCGAAACACGGAAAGGCACGAGTCTTGAAAAACGAATAGCCGTGTATACGGAGGGGTGTCCGAGCGGTTTAAGGAACCGGTCTTGAAAACCGGCGATCCCGAAAGGGACCATGGGTTCGAATCCCATCCCCTCCGCCAACAACAGGGGCGTCCCCGATCGGGGGCGCCCCTGTTGTCGGCGGAGACGAAGCTCCGCTTCGAAACCATCGAGTTTCCGCGACGGAGGAGCGGAAACTCTCATTTCACGCCATCCTATTCGGTCGTCCTTTCTCTTTGACGGGCGTGAAATAGGGGGTAGCATCATTCGCGGCTTGCCGCGGATGATGCGTCGAATCCCGATCTTCGGTCACTTTCACCCTCGTTCCTGTCCTCGTCGCATAGTCGCGCCCGGCTTTGACGGCTCTTTTTACCCAACCTTTCCCTTTTTACGGCGGGTGATTGTGTTAAAAACCGTCAGATTTGACCGTTTCTAAATGTTCCTTGACAGCGAAGGCTTGACTATGGTAAAATATAGATACGACGCTTGTGGCATCAGCCTGACCGTCGTTTCCGATGTTAGCGCAAAAAAATATTGCTGATCTCAACTCGCTCCGCTATTACAGTTATTACTATGATATAGAAATTGCTTGAAATAAAGAGCAGAATTGATTTGATACGACGCACGGAGGAAAACATGGAACACTTTTATTTATGCCCGAAATGCAGGTCGAAAACCTTGCTTCCGCGATGCAGTACCTGCGGATATGAAATCCCTTATACGAACTCGATCTATCGTTTCTGTCAAGACGCCTCGATCAAACTTGACGAGGACAAACAGTACGTCGGTTACGATAACATCGGGGACGATTTTGACCCCGCGGTTG
>CACZAZ010000087.1 GCA_902779285.1 uncultured Ruminococcus sp. | reverse complement strand
GCGCACGTCATCAACGAATGGGTCGAGGACGACGTCTCGCTTCTGAACCCGACCGGCAAGAAGACCGGACACTGCACCGCGTGCGACCGGGATATCGTCAAGGATATCGCGTACGAACCCGTGATCTGGAACGCCAACGACAAGACCTCGGGCAACGCGGTGGACAAACGTCTCTACTCGAAGATCCGCGGCGAGGACCACTTCTATCCGACCGAAACGAATCCCAACGGTAACGATCTTCTGATCGAGTTCTCGATCCTCTACAACGAGACGCTGTCTCACGGAACGGGCTGGACCTTCGACATCACGGTCGGGGACGGTTCCGACTTCGTCAACCTGAAACTCGAAGAGAGCGCCAATGCCCGTTACGGCACGGTCGTCGGCGGGTTCTCCGCGCGTGATCGGAACGACGGCAAGGGCGCGATCCTTTCCACCCCGTCTGCCGCCGCGATCGAGGCGGATCCGAACGCGAAATATCCGAGCATCGGCGAGTACGGCTGGCACCGCGTCGCGGTCCGCGTCCATCAGGAGGCGGATATCGTCGACGACGCCGTCGCCTATACCTACACGGGCGAGGCGTATCTCGACGGCAACCTGATCCTCGCGTTCGACCTGTCGAAGTGGGCTGCCGGAACGCCGGGCGTGCTGCTCTACACCGCGACGATCGAGGACGGGAATCTCGTCTACGCCGACAACGACGCCGCGAACGCCTGGGGCGAGATCGCGATCTACGATTTCTACAAGGGAACCGATATCTACGGCGCCATCGCCGATACCTATATGACCTGCGGGCAGGATTTCCTGCAGCCGGTCGTCGCGGTCGCCGATCCCGCCGACGCGATGCTTGAGGTCGCGGAGGGAGTCGAACTTCCCGCGAAGATGTGGTACACCGCGCCGCACGACCACGTCGCTGCGTCCGAGTACACGGTTGACGTCGCGCCGACCTGCACGACGGCGGGCTCTAAGTCCTACCATTGCACGGTCTGCGGCACGATCATCGCCGATACGGTCACCCCGGTCGAGCCTACGGGCGACGCGCACGTCCCCGCCGCAGAGTTTACGGTCGATACCCCCGCGACCTGCACTGCCCTCGGCTCCAGATCCAAGCATTGCACCGTCTGCGGAGCGATCATTGACGAAACGGTCGAACCGGTCTCCATGCTCGCCCATACCCCGGCGACCGAGTACACCGTCGACCTTGCTGCGACCTGCACGACGGCGGGCTCCCAATCCAAACATTGCACGGTCTGCAACGCGATCATAGCCGATACAGTCACCCCGATCGACGTTGATCCCGACGCGCACGTCGTCACCGACTGGACGACCACCGTCGAACCGACGTTGCTCGCGGACGGCTCGAAGAACGGCGACTGCACCCTCTGCGGCGCGAACGTCGTGAAAGTCGTCGCGTACGTGCCTACCGTTCTGAAATCGAGCGACAAATCCAAGGGGACTTGGGACGTTAGACCGACCTTCGCGACCATTCAGGGAGAGCAGCACTTCTATCCCGACGAATCGAACGGCAATCTGGGCAACGATCTTCTGATCGAGTTCTCGATCCTCTGGAACGATACGATGGCGACCGTCTACGGGTCGGGTTCGACCTTTGATATCGGCGTCAACGACGGGTCGGATATCGCCAATATCGATCTGCAGAGCGCGACGTCCGGTAACTTCTCCGCCAAAGAAAGAACCGGTACGACCTACGTCTTCCCGACCGAGCCGGAAGATCGGCATCCGAATATCGGTTCCAACGGTTGGCACCGCGTCGGCGTCCGCGTCCATCAGGAGGCGGCGATCGTTGCAGACGCCGTGCAGTACACCTATCTCATCACGATCTATCTGGACGGCGAAATGATCCTCAAGTACGATTCGTCTGCTTGGGCGACGTCCACCCCCGGCGCTCTGCTCTTCACCGCGGCGATCGAGGACGGGGACCTGGTCTACGCCGACAACACCGGCAGCGCAGCCAAGGCGAACATCACCATCGTCAACTATTACAAGGGCTCGGGCAACTACCTCGTGATCGCCGACGAGTATATGACCTGCGGCACCGACTTCGTCCAGCAGGTCGAGGCGGTCGCCGATCCCGCGGCTGCGACCTTCTCGCCCGCCGAGGGTGTCGAATTGTCCGCCGCGATGTATTTCAAAGCGAAGGCAGACTGATCACGCACAGCGAAAATAACCGGGGCTCCTGAAACGGTTCACCTCCTATATCCGCATCCGGCAGCCCCGGTCTCCTCTCCAAAAAAACCGAAACCGCCTCCCGACCTTTTTCAGATCGAGGGGCGGATCGGTCTCTGAAAGGCGAAAGATATGAACGACAAAAAGGTTTACGTTTCCGCAGAGATCACGATCGTTTTGCTTGACCGCGATCTGCTGATCACCTCGGGCGGCACGCTCGAGGAAGGTAACTGGGACGAGTTTGACTTCGGATCGCTCTGATCCGACGGAACTCCGGTTTTCCCTAAACGGGAAAAAAGCAACCGTCCGCCGCTCCTCCGGCGTTCTCAATCAGACAAACAAGGAGTAAACACTATGCAGAAAACGTTTGTAAAATCCCGCGTTCTGACCCCCGTCCTCGTTCTGGCGGCGGTCGTCGCGCTTGCGCTCGTCCTGCTCTTCACCCTCCGCGGCAAAGCAGACGAGCCGGCGGGCGAGATCGCGGATTTTTCCTACCAGACCCTTTCGGCGCTCGATCTTGCAAACGATGCCGATACCGATCTGCGCTTTCTCTTTACGGTCGGATCGCTCTCCTACGACGAGGTCGGCTTCGTCTTTTCAAAGACGAACCAACTCCCGACGGTCGGCGGCTACGGCTGCGGTAAGAGGGCGACGAGCACCGTTTACAATTCGATCATCGCGAACGGAACGCCCGATCCGGCGCCCGACGGGCGCTGGTGGGTCGCGGTCAAAATGACCGATATCCCGCACGAGTATTTTGACGGCGAACTCTACGTCCGTCCCTACGTCAAGGACGGAGAGGGCGTGCGTTACGGCAACGCCGCGTCGATCACCGTCTGCTCCGCCGCGGGGCATACGCACGACTCGCAGCTTTTCCCGGGGTGCGAGGGATGCGAACTCGAAGACGCGAAGGCGGACGTCGATTTTTATAACGCGAGCGACAAAGACGGCGGAAACTGGAACGTCAGCGACACGTACAAGAACATTCGCGGGACCGGTTATTTCCGTCCTCATTCGTCGAACGGCAATCTCGGCAACGACCTTTTGATCGAATTTTCGATCCTCTGGAACGAATCTCTTACCGACGGGGCGGGATCCGCTCTTGATATCGGCGTCGGGGACGGTTCCGATATCGCCAACGTTTATCTGACGGGCGTTAACGCCGGCAAGATCGTCGCCAAAGAGAGGCCCGGTACGACGTATATTTACCCGACGCCGGCGGCGATCGCGGAGAATCCCTCTCTGAAAACCGTTTCGCTCGGCGAATACGGTTGGCACCGCCTCGGCTTTCGCGTGCATCAGGAGGCGGCGATCGTCGCAGACGCCGTGCAGTACACCTATATCATCACGGTCTATCTGGACGGCAAAATGGTCCTGAAATACGATTCGTCGACCTGGGCGACCTCCACTTCCGGTGCGCGCCTTTTCAACGCGTCGATCACGAACGAGGTACTGACGTATTCCAACAACGATGCGGGGTCCAGCAAGGCGAATACCACCATCGTCGACTTTTACGCCGGCTCGAAAACTTATCTTGCGATCGCCGATCAGTATATGACCTGCGGCAAGGATTTCGTGCAGGACGTCGTGCGGGACGATGTTCCCGAAGCGGCGACGCTCTTCCTTTCGGGGGACGACGATCTGCCTGCGGAACGTTGGTTTGAACCGAAGGATTGGAAAAACGAGACCCTCCTGAACTCGAACTCGAGCGACAAACCCAACAATAACAAGTGGCAGGTTCGCAAGACGTACAAGAGCATCTGCGGCAACAACACGGAGAAGTACTATCCGGACGCGTCGAACAGCAATCTCGGCAACGATCTTCTGATCGAATTCTCGATCCTCTGGAACGAGTCGCTTGCCGACTGCGCGGGCTCTGCAATCGATATCGGCGTCAACGACGAGTCGGATATCGCCAATATTTATCTGACGGGCGTAAACGCCGGCAAGATCGTCGCCAAGGAGAGGACCGGCACGACGTATGTTTTCCCGACCGAGCCGGAAGATCGGCATCCGAATATCGGTTCCAATGGTTGGCACCGCGTCGGCGTCCGCGTCCATCAGGAGGCGGCGATCGTCAACGCCGCCGTCAAGTACACCTATATCATCACGATCTATCTCGACGGCGAGATGGTCCTCAAGTACGATTCGTCGGCTTGGGCAAATTCCACTCCCGGCGCTCTGCTCTTCACCGCGACGATCGAGAACGGGAATCTGAAGTACTCCCCGAACGACTCGAACTCCAACTGGGCGAGCGTCACCATCGTCGATTTCTACGCCGGATCGGATACCGACCTTGCGATCGCCGATCAGTATATGACCTGCTCCCGGGATTTCGTACAGGACGTCGTGAAGGTCGACTCTCCCGTCGCGCGGACGACCACCCTCGGCGGAAACGACTATTCCGCGAAACTCTGGTATCAGCGGCAGTTCTTGGACGGCAAAACCGTTCTGAAATCGAGCGACAAATCCAAGGGGAACTGGGACGAGAGACCGACCTTCGCCACCATTCAGGGAGAGCAGCACTTCTATCCCGACCCCTCGAACGGCAATTTGGGCAACGACCTTCTGATCGAGTTCTCGATCCTCTGGAACGATACGATGGCGACCGTTTACGGTTCCGGTTCGACCTTTGATATCGGCGTCAACGACGGGTCCGATATCGCCAATATCGACCTGCAGAGCGCGACGTCCGGCAAGTTCTCGGCAAAAGAGCGGGACGGCACGACCTACCTCTATCCGACCGATCCCGAAGCGCGGCACCCGAATATCGGCTCCAACGGCTGGCACCGGGTCGGCGTCCGCGTGCATCAGGAGGCGGCGATCGTTGCAGACGCCGTGCAGTACACCTATATCATCACCGTCTATCTCGACGGCGAGATGATCCTCAAGTACGATTCGTCGGCTTGGGCGACGTCCAATCCGGGCGCTCTGCTCTTCACCGCGGCGATTGAGAACGATCGACTGGTCTATTCCGACAACGGCGCCGGATCTGCGAACACCACCATCGTCAACTACTACAAGGGCTCGGGCAATTACCTCGTACTCGCCGATCAGCATATGACCTGCGGCAAAGAGTTCGTCCGTCAGGTCAAACCGGTCGCCCATCCCACGGCGACGACCGACCCGTCCGTCGATTTGCCCGCGACCGTATGGTACGCCCGCGCGAACGGTCCGATTCCGGCGGAGGGCTACACGCATACCGGGTTCACCTCCTCCGACCGCGTGACCGTGTTGAGTTACAACGTTGAGAAGTACGACGGCGGCTGGAACGGCAGAGATCCCGCGAAGGCGATCCAAACGATCCTTGACGCGTCCCCCGATATCGTCGGGCTGCAGGAAGTCAACGCGAACTGGAACGGCAATCTTGCCACCCTGACGTCAAACGGCTACGGCCGGGTCCAGGGCGACACGTCCACCGACAACTGGCCGGAACTCTTCTATAAGACCGAACGGTTTACCAAACTGAGCGGCGGCTACAAGCGGTATTCGGCTCTCAAAAACGAGTATCCCGGCGTGGACAAAAACGGCGCCGATCCGTCGCGGGACGGGCAGGGCAGACTGTTCACCTGGGCGATGCTCGAGGAGAACGCCACGGGCAAAAAGATCCTCGCGATCAGCACGCATCTGCACTATCGGGTGGATCAGTACGACACCGCGTCCTCCGATGCGAACACGTTGGTTCGGCAGTATGAGGTCCGTCTTATGCTCGCGTGGATCGCGGATCAGTCCGACTGCGACGCCGTCGTGATCGTCGGCGATATGAACGAGCATTACCTGAACAGCAAGGGAAGGGCAACCGCCAACATTTACAGAGAGAGCGGCTTCGGCGTCGCCCGTGACGTCGCCGCGATCAAGGGGGACGTCGGCGGAACGCTTACGACCGACGGCCGCACGAACCGCCCGGGGTACGTTTTCGATCTCGCCCTGATCAGAGGGAACGTCGAGGTCACGTACTATACCGCCGCGAACAACAAGACCGACAACGCGGGAACGTCCTATCCGTCCGATCACGTGCCGATCGTGGCGGAGTTCCGGTTCCGGTGACGAAATCTTCCCCGCTTTTTCGCCTGCAAAGACGAAAAAGCGGGGAAGACCTTGTCAAACCCCGTCT
>CACZAZ010000086.1 GCA_902779285.1 uncultured Ruminococcus sp. | reverse complement strand
CTTGGTCGAGAAGAGTTGAATTGCCGTGGAGCTTTCTTCCCGCGTGCGGACAGGGCGGCATTGCAAGGGTGTCTCGCGCAACCCCTTTACCGCGATAGGGGATATTTGGTATAATTGCAGCAGAAATCAAGGAGGTACTATGCGTAAGTTGTCATTTCTGCGGGAGGGGGCGCATTTCGGTAACATAGCGGGCGCGCTGTTTTCGGCGCTCCTGTGCGCGGCTTCGGCAACGGCGTCAGGAGCGACGATAAAGTGGACGGGCGGAGGAGACGGCACGACGTGGGGCAACGGCGACAACTGGGGCGGCACCGCACCAGGGGCGGAAGATGAAGCGCGCCTTGAGACTCCGACGTCCGTCATACAGATCGGATCGGAAACAACTGTCAGCAACATAACCGCCGCCACGACGGGAAGCGCCAATGTCCAGCTTTCGGTTTCCGCCAACCTCAACGTTGCGGGCGCGGCGAAGTTCGCGACGCAGTCCGGAGCCAAGGCTTCGATCGACCAGAGCGCCGGAAAGACGACGATAGGCGGACAGCTCACGCTGGGCGGGGCGAATGCCAACACCGTTGAATGGGATGCCCATGGCGAAGGAACGGAGCTGGAGGTCAACAAGGTCTACGCTGTCACGTACCGCGGAAACGCGCCGTGCGGCCTGACCGTCCGCAACGGGGCGACGCTGAACGTCACCGGCACGGTCGATCTCGGGCACGAAGGTGCGAATGCGACCACGCCAGCGGGAACCGCTTACCTGAAGGTGCTTGACGGCGCAACGGCGACAATCGCAGACTTCGCCTTCACAGGCACGGGGTACGGAGTCGTGGATGTCTCAAATGCGACGCTCACGGTCACCGGGTCGATACGCGGCAACGGCGGTTCAAGAGCCGCCGACGGACTGGAGCGCCGGTTTGCCCCGGAATGGAAAAAGATCCTGCTGAAGGGAAACCACGATTTCTGGTGGTCGACCGAGACCAAGATGAACGCCTACCTCGCCTCGCTCGGATTCGACGATATCCGTTTTCTGCACAACAACGCGTTTTACGAAAGCGGACGGATCGTCTGCGGCACGCGGGGCTGGTTCAGCGAGGACGACGAGGGGGCGCACGGCGATTTCGAGAAACTGGTCAACCGGGAGGCGACCCGGCTGAAACTCTCGCTCGACGCGGCGAAACGTCTCTCGGACGAGCATCCGGGGGCGAAGACCGTCGCGTTCTTCCACTTTCCCCCGGTCTGGGGGGAACAGATCTGCCGTCCGATCGTCGATCTTCTTCACGAATACGGCGTGACCGAATGCTGTTTCGGGCATATCCACGGGATCTACACCGTCCCGTCGGTCACCGAGTTCGAGGGGATCTCGCTCCGGTTCATCTCCGCCGACTATCTCGATTTTCTCCCCCGTCTGCTCTGAAGGGGCGGGAAAAGGGCGCCCTTTTTCTTCATTTCGTCTTTTTTTCGGGAAAATTGCTTGACAATACCCCGCTTTCATAGTAAAATAATACGGTTATTAAAAATAATGTTTTTTTCTGGAGGAAAAACGCAATGGCTCTGACTAAAAAGGAAGCTGCGGGAAACAACAAGTTTGAGATCGGCTTCTCGGTCGACAAGGAGACCTTTGAAAAAGCGGTCTCGGACGTTTTTAATAAGAAGAAAGGATCCATCACCGTTCCCGGTTTCCGCCGCGGAAAGGCGCCCCGTCATATCGTCGAACAGATGTACGGCAAGGGCGTGTTCTACGAGGACGCCGTCAATCAGGTGATGCCCGACGCATACGAAGCGGCGATCAAGGAAGCGGAACTCGACGTGGTCGGCCGCCCCGAGATCGATATCGAGACCATCGACGAGAACGGCGTTCTGTTCAAGGCGACCGTCTACGTGAAGCCCGAAGTCAAGATCGAGGGCTATCTCGGGCTCGAAGCCGAGAAAGAGAAAGTTTCCGTCACCGACGAGGAAGTCGAGGCGGAGGTCAAGCGCGTGCAGGAGAGAAACGGCCGCACCGTTGACGTCACCGACCGTCCCGCCCAAAACGACGATACGGTCAATATCGACTACAAAGGCACGGTCGACGGGGTCGCGTTCGACGGCGGCGCCGCCGAAAAGTACGACCTCAAACTCGGGAGCGGGAGTTTCATCCCCGGTTTTGAAGATCAGATCGTCGGTCACGCGATCGGCGACGCCTTCGACGTGAAGGTCACCTTCCCCACCGAGTACCACGCGAAGGAACTCGCGGGCAAGGACGCGGTCTTCGCCTGCAAGCTGAACGGGATCAAGACGGTCGAGCTTCCCGCCCTGGACGACGAGTTCGCGAAGGACGTTTCGGAATTCGATACGCTCTCTGAGTACAAAGCCGACGTTCGGGCAAATATCGAAAAGAGAAAAGAACAGTCCGCCGACTCCGCCTTCGAGGGGGCTCTCGGCGACAAGCTGATCGAACTGGTGCAGGCGGATATCCCCGAGCCCATGTTCGAAGCCGAGACCGAGAACTACGTCCGCGACTACGACACGCGGCTCCGTCAGCAGGGTCTCGACCTCTCGACCTACCTAAAGTACACCGGGCAGACGCTCGACGATATGCGGAGACAAATGCGTCCCACGGCGGAGAAGCAGGTGAAACTGCGGCTCGCGCTCGAGACCATCGCGAAACTCGAGAACGTCTCGGTTTCGGATGAAAAGGTCGAGGAAGAATACAAGAACATCTCCGACGCATATAGTGTCCCCGTCGATCAGGTCAAGGGCATGGTCGAAGCCGAGGATATCAGAAAGGACCTTCTCGTGAAAGCGGCGATGGATCTGGTCAAGGAGAAGGCGAAAACCAAAGCGCCGAAGGCGAAGACCGCGACGGCGGGCAAGCCCAAAGCCGCCGCGAAGAAGACCGAGACGGCCGACGCTCCCGCCGAGGAGAAACCCGCGGCGAAGAAACCGGCTGCGAAGTCGTCCGCGACCAAGACCTCTGCGACCAAGTCGACGACCGCGGCGAAGAAACCCGCGGGCGAGACCGCGGCGAAGAAACCCGCGGCGAAGAAGCCCTCCGCGAAGAAAGCCGACGAAAACAAGTAATCCCGTACAGGCGAAAAGCCGAAGGAGGAAACCCAAATGGCACTTGTCCCTATGGTCATTGAGAACACCCCGAGAGGCGAGCGTTCATTCGACATCTATTCCCGGCTGTTGAACGACCGGGTCGTCATCCTCTCCGAGGAAGTCAACGACACCACGGCGTCGCTGATCGTGGCGCAGATGCTCTATCTCGAATCCCAGGACCCCGAGAAGGACATCAGTTTCTATATCAACAGCCCCGGCGGGTCGATCTCCGCGGGTATGGCGATCTACGACACGATGAACTATATCAAGTGCGACGTGTCGACCATCTGTATCGGTATGGCGGCGAGCATGGGCGCTTTCCTGCTCTCGTCGGGCGCGAAGGGCAAACGCTTCGCCCTGCCGAACAGCGAAGTGATGATCCACCAGCCGCTGGTCGGCGGGATGCAGGGTCAGGCGAGCGACATCAAGATCCACGCCGACCACCTTCTCCGCATCCGCGAGAAGATGAACCGCATCCTGGCGGATCAGACCGGACGCTCCTACGAGGAGATCTGCCGCGACACCGAGCGCGACAACTTCATGACGGCGGCGGAGGCAGCCGAATACGGGCTGATCGACCGCGTGATGGAGAAACGGATCTGACCGGACGAATGGCGAGGCAATCACTTGACTGCCCCGCCGTCGTTTTCCCCGCCACAAATCAGATAAAGGAAACAACGGATTATGGAAAAACAGACAGGCGGACGCCGCCGCTGCGCGTTCTGCGGACGGACCGAGGATCAGGTCCTCTTTCTGATCCCCTCGCGCACGGGGCTCTACATCTGCGACGGATGCGTCGAGGATTGCCAGGCGCTGATCGACGAACAGTCGGTCACCCGGTTTGCCGAGACCTTCTCGCCGGAGAATATGCCGAAGCCGCAGGCGATCAAGGAGATGCTCGACGAGTACGTGATCGGACAGGACGACGCGAAAGAGGTGCTGTCGGTCGCGGTCTACAACCACTATAAGCGGATCGCCGCGCACGACGCGAAACTGAAAAACAAAGCCGAGGGAAAGCCCGACGAGAGCCCCGACGACGATATCGAACTGCAGAAGTCCAACGTGCTTCTGATCGGTCCGACCGGCGTCGGCAAGACCTACCTTGCGCAGACCCTCGCCAAGTGCTTCCGCGTTCCCTTCGCGATCGCGGACGCGACCACTTTGACCGAGGCGGGGTACGTCGGAGAGGACGTTGAAAACATCCTGCTCCGTCTGATCCAGGCAGCCGACTACGACGTGGACCTTGCCGAACGCGGCATCATCTATATCGACGAGATCGACAAAATTTCCCGCCGCGGCGAGAATCGCTCGATCACCCGCGACGTTTCGGGCGAGGGCGTGCAGCAGGCGCTTTTGAAGATCCTCGAGGGGACCGTCGCGAACGTTCCTCCCCAGGGCGGGAGAAAGCACCCGAACCAGGAGTTCATCCAGATCAACACCGAGAACATCCTGTTCATCTGCGGCGGCGCGTTCGACGGGTTGGAAGAGATCATCGAGCGCCGTCAGGGGAACAAGACCATCGGCTTTACCGGCGAGATCCGCACCAAACGCGAAAAGATCGCGCGGGGCGTGTTCAAGGACGTGACGCCGCACGACGTCATCAAATACGGGCTGATCCCCGAACTGGTCGGGCGTCTGCCGATCCTCGTGACGCTATCCAACCTCGACGAGGACGCGCTGGTCCGGATCATGAAAGAGCCGAAGAACTCGATGTACCGTCAGTACAGAAAACTCTTTCTGCTCGACGGGGTGGAACTCGAGATCGAGGACGCCGCCTTCCGCGCCATCGCGAAACAGGCGTTGGAACGCGAGACCGGCTCGCGCGGGCTCCGGGCGATACTCGAGGGCGTGATGCTGAAACCCATGTTCGAGATCCCCTCCGATCCCACGGTCAAAAAACTCGTCATCACCGAGGACGCCGTTCTCGGGAAAGCCGAGCCGATCAGGATCAAAAAAGACGCTTAACAACAAGAGAACCGTCCGCGAGGACGGTTCTCTTGTTGAGTGAAGACGCTACGCTTGTGAAGACGCTGCGCTTGTGAAGACGCTACGCTTGTGAAGTGGATGCGCCGGTGAAGTCGCTGCGCCGGTGAAGCCGCTGCGCTTGTGAAGTCGCTGCGCTGATGAAGAACAGAGGCGGGTCACAGTTCGAAGCGGAAGAGCTGCACGATCGCGCCGAAGAAGTAGAGCCCGACGCGCTTGAAAAAGCCGGCGTCCTCTTTTAAGCGCTCCCCGACCGTGTTCCCCTCTCCGATCTCGACCGAGCCGGCGAAGACCGGGCGCATACATTCCTCGGTCAGGTCCTGAAACTCCTCGCCCGCGACGACCGCGACGATCTCGGTATTCATATAAGTCGAGCGGAGATCGACGTTGAACGAGCCGATCACGACGAGATCCCGGTCGATCAGGACGGTTTTCGCGTGGGTGGAATAGTCGCCGTCGAATTCAAAGATCGAAACGCCGGTGTCGAGGATCTCGTCCTGGTGGTAGAGATAGTCGAGCGGGGCGAAACGGTTGTCGGTATTGAGGATCGAGTTGGTCAGCATCCGGACCGACGCGCCGCCCGAGACGATACTTTCCAGATCGCGGTACATATCCTTGCTGCAAAGGATGTAGGGCGTCTGGATCACGACGCGCTCGGAGGCGGACGCGCAGAGCGAGACCAGTTCGTTCCAGATCAGGGGCTTCTTCCCCTTCGTCCCGGTCTCGCCCGTCAGAATGGTCACGCGGTCGACCGAGAGGGTCGCCTCCGCGAGCGCGGCGTCGGGGTCGGCAAGGGTCGGCAGCCCGTCGGAGAATTCCGCCCAACGGGAATATTCCTTTTCGATCCTGCGGTCGGTCGGCTTTGCGTCGCCGTCGCGGAAATACGAGACGTTCCCGCTCTCCCACATTTCGTTGAAGTAGTCGATCAGCCCGTAGATCGACGCGGGCTTTTCGGGGTCGGGGACGTTACCGTGGGCGGTATTGTAGATCAGCGCCTCGCGGTCGTAGTTACGGAGCCCCGTGTCGTTTTCCATCAGAAATCCGTCGTGGGTGTTCCGCCCGCCGATGATATACGCGAGATCGTCCACGATGAAATACTTATCGTGAAGACGCGCGTTGCAGTTCCAGGGGGTCAAAAGAGAGGGGCGGTTGTAGATCTTCATTTCGATCCCGGGGACCGCCGCCACCGCGCGGAAAAAGGTCTTTCCCTCCATACGGAGAACGTCGTTGAAGCCGTCGACGATGATCGGCGCTTTAGCGGCGTCCGATCCGCCGGCGGGTCTTCCCGTTCCCGCATTGGCGTCTGTTCCGCCGCGGTCCTCTCCCGCTCCGGCAG
>CACZAZ010000085.1 GCA_902779285.1 uncultured Ruminococcus sp. | reverse complement strand
TCGTATTAAAAAAAAACAAAGCGCCGTTCTTTTTCGCAAGATCATATAGAGACGCGATCTTCTCGGCGGTCTTGCCGTCGATCGCGCCCTTGCACCGCGAAGCGTCGAGCAGAAAACTGCAGGTCAGTTTGCCGTCCACCGCGCCGTAGCCGGTGATCGCGCCCGCAAGTTCGGCGTCGCCCGTACCGGGGACCTCCGAAAAGCGGCGCGTGACGAGCGCCCCCGTCTCGACGAAGGTCCCTTCGTCAAAGAGGGCGGCGACGGTCTTGTACGCGTCGGAGCCGGATACCGCCGCAAGCTCCGCTTGAAGCGAAGCGGCGTTTGCGATCCCGGCGTTCACGTTCTGTTTTTTATTTCCCAAAGCCGAATCCCGATTTGCAAATCAGCAAATCTCTCCTTCCTTGATCTGTCGGAGTTGCTCCCTTGCGGGAGAGGGAAGGGGATCGATCACCCGGAACGACCGAAACCGTCACCCGGGAAAACCCCATCTTCCACCAAATATAATATATCACCAAACGCGCGAAATGTCAAGTGGCGAACTGACGGAATTCGTCGGATTTTTGCGGTTTTTTCGTGCTTTTTGTTCCCCGCGTAATGAAGCGCCCGAAACGCGAATAGAATGGTGCGGACAGGTGACGAAAGGCGGGGTGCGTATGACGGTGGAAAGATCGGTCGGACGGGGGCTTACGGTCGTTGAAGTGGCGGAATCCCGCGCCCGTCACGGGGCAAACCGCCTGACCGCAAAGAAAAAACGGGGATTCTTCTCCCGTCTGCTCGGCAATCTCGGGGATCCCATCATCCGCGTCCTGCTCGCGGCGGTCGCCGTCGAGGTCGCGTTCACCTTCCGCCGTTGCAACTGGTTCGAGGTCGGCGGGATCGTGCTTGCCGTTCTGGTCTCCTCGCTCGTTTCGACGGCGTCGGAGTACGGCAGCGAACGCGCTTTCGAGAAACTCTCGCGTGAGGCGTCGTCGGCGGCGTCGGTCGTGGTCCGGGACGGAAAGCGGCTCTCGCTCCCCTCGGAGGAACTGGTCGTCGGGGATCTTCTGCTCCTCTCGGCGGGCGAGCGCGTCCCCGCGGACTGCGTTCTGCTCTCCGGCGCCCTTACGCTCGATCTGTCGGCTCTGAACGGCGAGACGCGCGAATCCGGGAGGACCCCCGGCGCTTTCTCCGGCGAATGGTCGCTCGACGATCCGCACCAACTCTTTTCCGGGGCGTTCGTGACCGGAGGCGAGGGGGTGGCGCGGGTCGGACGGGTCGGGGACGCGACGGTCTTCGGTACCCTCGCCTCGGAATTGCAGACCGAAACGCGCGAAAGCCCCCTGAAACTCCGGCTCTCCCGGCTCGCCAAACAGATCAGCCGGATCGGCTACCTTTCGGCGGGGGTGATCGCGCTCTCCTACCTGTTCCGGGCGATCGTCGTCGGGGGCGGTTTTTCGCTCTCCGGGATGGGGGCTCTGCTCTCCGATCCGAACTTCCTTTTCTCCACGCTGATCCGCGCCCTCACGCTCTCGATCACGGTGATCGTGGTCGCCGTTCCCGAGGGTCTGCCCATGATGATCACCGTCGTTCTTTCCTCCAATATGCGGCGGATGATGCGCGATCACGTCCTCGTCAAGAAGCCGGTCGGCATCGAGACGGCGGGCAGTATGAATATCCTGTTCACCGACAAGACCGGGACGCTGACCGAGGGAAATATGAAACTGACCGACGTCCTGACCCCCGACGGGCTTGAACGAAAGACCGGGGAAGCGCGGCGGGAGTTTCCCCGGGTCCACGCTGTTTTGGCGCTGTCCGCGCGTTTCAACCGCGAGGGGGCGCTCGCACCCGGCGCGGGAATGCCCGGCAACGCGACCGAACGCGCCGCGGCGGAGGCGTTTACCCGCGAACGGATACCCGGAAACGTTCGGGCGGTCGCCTACGTTCCGTTCTCGTCGGAGCGCAAGTTCTCCGCCGTATCGCTTTCCGGCGACGCTCCGGCGGTACTTATCAAGGGGGCGCCCGAATACCTGATCCCCCGCGCGACGAAAAGGATGACGCCGGACGGCGGCACGGAGCCGTTCGACGCCGCCGCGCGCGCCCGTTTCTTATCTCTCGTCGAACGCGCGTCCTCCCGCGGCGCAAGGGTCATCGCCGTTCTCACGGGGGAGAATATCGCGGATACGGTCGAGGGGCTCGGGGAACTTACCCTCGTCGCGTGTCTCTTGCTCTCCGACCGCGTGCGCCGCGACGCGAAAATGACGGTGGAAACGCTCCGCCGCGCCGGGATCCGGGTCGTGATGGTGACGGGGGACAACGCCGGCACCGCTTCGTCGGTCGCTCAGGCGTGCGGGCTCTGCCGTCCCGACGCGGGCGACCTGCTTTTCGACGCCGCCGAACTGCGGAGCAAGACCGACCCGGAACTGTCCGAGTTGCTCCCGCGGATCGCCGTCGTCTGCCGCGCCGTTCCCTCGGACAAAACGCGTCTGGTGCGGCTCGCGCAGGCGGCGGGGCTCGTGGTCGGGATGACCGGCGACGGGATCAACGACGCGCCCGCCCTCCGGCTCTCGGACGTGGGGTTCGCGATGGGCGGCGGGACCTCGGTGGCGCGTGAGGCGGGGGACGTCGTACTGCTCGACAACAGCATCGCCTCGGTCGCGAAGACGGTGCTGTACGGGCGTACCGTCTTCTCGAGCATCCGCAAGTTCATCACGTTCCAACTGATGATGAATCTCGCGGCGGTCGGGGTGTCGCTGATCGGTCAACTGCTCGGTCTGCCCACCCCCATCACCATCGTCCAGATGCTCTGGGTCAATCTGATCATGGACACCCTCGGCGGGCTGATGTTCGCGGGCGAAGCGCCGCTTTCCTCGCGAATGCGTGAGAAGCCCAAACGCCGCGACGAGCCCATTCTGAACGGGTATATGAAGGGACAGATCGCCGTGACCGGCGGCTATACGCTTCTGCTTGCGGTCGGGTTTCTTATCCTGCCGGTCTTCCGCCGCGTATTCGGGTACGCCAAAGACCCCGGCGGGTTCCTTTCCGCCTTTTTCGTCCTGTTCGTTTTCGCGGGGCTCTTCAACTGCGTCAACGCCCGCACCGAGCGCCTCCGTCTTTTTTCCGGGATGGTCCGCAACCGGCTTTTTCTTCCTCTGATCGCCCTGATCTCCGCGATCCAACTCCTGATGGTCTACCGGGGCGGGGAACTGTTCCGCACGGTCCCGCTCGAGCCGCGGCTTCTTTTACGGGTGATCCTGCTCGCGTTTACGGTCGTTCCGGCGGACCTCGTTCGCAAGTACTTCGCGGGGCTCTCGGGGAAAGATCGGTTTTTCTGACAAAAAGCGGGCCGACCCTTGACACCGATACGCAAAAAGAGTAAAATAGAGGCAGTACGAAAGTACAATTCCGTTTGGAGGTACGTCAAATGAACGTTTCTCGTCCCGAACTCCGCGCCCGCGCAAGGGAAAAACTCGGAGGCAACATTTTCGCATCGAACTGGCTGATGGCTCTTGTGGCGGGTCTGCTCGTCTCCCTGATCATGTCCGCCGTCTCGTTCACCGGTATCGGTGAGCTGATCCTGATCAGTCCGCTTTCCTTCGGTCTCGCGGCGGTCTTTCTCTCGCTCGCCCGCGGGAAAGAAGCGGTGGATCTCGGCGATCTGTTGAAGGGCTTTACCGACGGCGGTTTCGTCCGGCTTCTGCTCCTCGGGCTTCTTCAGAATCTCTTTATCATTCTGTGGTCGCTCCTGTTCGTGATCCCCGGGATCGTGAAGTCATATTCTTATTCTCAGTCGATTTACCTTTCCTACGACCATCCCGATTGGGATTGGAAACAATGTATCGACGAGAGCCGCCGGATCATGAACGGCAACAAAATGAAACTGTTCGTCCTTGATCTCAGTTTCATCGGCTGGTACATCGTCGGAGCCCTCGCCTGCGGGATCGGCACCCTGTGGGTCGTTCCTTACCATGAAGCGGCGCACGCCGAATTCTATCAGGAACTCACCGGCGGCGTCGTTATCGAAGACAAAGAAGCCGCTTGATCTCACAAAACAAAAAAACACGCTCGCTTGCGGACGCAAGCGAGCGTGTTTTTGAATAAGTAAGATCAGACGTTGAGAATACGGCAGATCTCGCCTTTCACGATCATGCAGATCAGGTCAAGGACCCACATGATCCATCCGCCCAGGAAGATACGGATGATACCGGCGATGATCTTGCCCTCGGAGATACGGGTGACGACGCCGCAGATCCACGCGGTAAAGGGGATGATGGCGAGGATGAGACTGATGATTCTGTCGAGACCGAAGTAATCCTTTTTGGCTGCCATTGAGAAAACCCTCCTGTAAAAATTATTTGGTACTTTAAGTTTATCACATTCCGTTCTTTTCGTCAATCGTTTTCGACAAAAAAATCTTCGGGATCCGAATATTTTTTGTAGGAGTTTGGCGAAGGGGGGTCAAACTCCGTTTCTTGCCCGAACGATCGCGTCGGAGAGTTTGACGAAATCGCCCGTTCCGAGCCGCTCGCCCCTCACGTCTGCGGAAAACCCGCAGGAGACGACGATCTCGGACAGCTTCTCTTTCCCGACGTCGGAGAATCGCGCGGACAGGGCGTTGACCAGCGTTTTGCGCCTCTGCTCGAACGAGGCGTGGATCGTATCGAAAAAGGTCTTTTCGGACAGGGGGGAAAACGCCGGCTCGGGATAGAGGTCGATCCGCACCACGGCGGACGAAACGGCGGGCGGGGGCAGGAAACTGCCGGGCGACACCGTAAAGCAGCGTTCGACCGTCCCGAAATAGCCGAGGACAGCGGTGATCGCGCCGTAGTCCTTCGATCCCGGCTCCGCCGCCAGACGGTCCGCGACCTCCTTCTGCACCATGACGGTCACGTGGGAAAACCGAACGCCCGATTCGAGCAGCCGAAGCAGGATCGGGGTGGTGATATAATAGGGAAGATTGGCGGCGACCGACACCGGGAAATCCACCCCCGGAACGCCTCCGCCCGCCGCTTCCGAGAGGAGATCGGCAAGATCGACGGTCATACAGTCGCCGTTTACCACCGTGACGTTCTCGTACTCCGCGAGCGTTTTTTCAAGAACGGGGATCAGTCCGCGGTCGATCTCGACGGCGACCACCCGGCGGTAGCGTTCCGCGAGCGCGGAAGTCAGGCAGCCGATCCCGGGACCGATCTCCAGGATCACCTGATCCGGGGAGGGGGAGGCGATCTCCGCGATCATATCGGGTACCGCGGGATCGATAAGAAAATTCTGTCCGAGGTCGCGCCGGAACTTGATCCCGGCTTCCGCCATCAGTTCCCGGATCACCCGGGGATTGCATAAATTCATAAAAAACCTTTCCGTTTTCGTTTTAACTATTGACAAACGCCCGAATCCGTGATAGAATAATCCGCGGATTTCAAAGAGATCCGTCTGCTGGTGTAGCACAGGGGCAGTGCAGCTGATTCGTAATCAGCAGGTCGTGAGTTCAAATCTCACCACCAGCTCCAGAATCGCGTCGTTCCGTCGGGACGGCGCGATTTTGTTTTTGCCCGCGTCGGTTTAATTGTATCATAGATTCCGCCGGAATGCAAGAGAAGAAAGGGAACAGACGCGCAGACCTCGCAGAACAAAGGCGGGAATCTCGCCGTGGGCGAGTATTTTGCGCCTTGCCGCTTACAAGCGAGCTTGACGCGCTCTTCGGCGCAAATGCGAACCCGCGCTTTGTGAGGCGGAAAAACGAAGAGAAAAGCGCAAGCCGGGTCGCGTTTGGGTCATCTGTTCCAAAAAGGGCGCCGCCCACGAGTGGCGGCGCCCTTTTTGGAGCAGATGACGGGAATCGAACCCGCGTAGTCAGCTTGGGAAGCTGATATTCTACCATTGAACTACATCTGCGTAGCGGATTATATTGTACTATATCGCAGGCGGTTTGTCAAGAGCGAAAATGAAAAAAGATAGACGTTTTTTGTCGGACGGGGCGGGGGAGTTCAACCCTCCGCCCTGTCCTTTGTCAGCAGATCGTAAAACGCGCTCTTGGTCATCCCTCTGTCCTTCGCCGCCGCCTTGACCGCGTCCATTTTGGTCATCCCGCCTTCGACGTAGTGCGCGACGTGTTCGGCGGGGGAGAGCGCCGACAGATCGGCGGCTTCCGGGTTGCGGTCGCTTTTCGCGATCCCGGCTTCCGCTGCGCCCTCAACGATCAGGACGTATTCGCCCCGCGGCTCTTTGGTCTCGTAGAGCGCGACGGCGTCCCCGAGGGTGGTGCGCGCGATCTCCTCGTTGATCTTGGTCATCTCGCGGCAGAGCGTGATCTTCCGGCTTTCCCCGAACAGGTCCGAGAGGTCGCGAAGCGTGTTTTTCAGTTTGTGGGGCGCCTCGTAGAAGATCAGCGTGCGGCGCTCGTCCTTTATTTCTGCAAGCCGCTCGTTCCGCTCGTGACGGTTGGTCGAAAGG
>CACZAZ010000084.1 GCA_902779285.1 uncultured Ruminococcus sp. | reverse complement strand
CACCGGGATACCGTAGGCGAGACGCGTGACTTTCACGCTGTAGGGGGAAAGCAGGCGCGCCAGATACATGGCGGTCGCCTCGCCCTCGACCGTCGGGTTGGTGGCGAGGATGACTTCCCTGATCTCCTCGTTTTCAATACGGGCGAGCAGTTCCTTGATGTGGAGCGAATCGGGACCGACCCCGTTCATCGGAGAGAGCGCCCCGCCGAGCACGTGATAAGTGCCGCGGTAGTCGCGGACGCGTTCCATCGCCATCACGTCGCGCGCGTCCTCGACCACGCAGACGATCCCGCCGTCGCGGTCAAGGTCGGAACAGACGGGACAAAGATCGCCCTCGGACATATTGCAGCACCGGCGGCAGGTCTTGATCTCCCGTTTCGCGCGAAGGATCGCCTCGGAGAACTTCTCCGCCGCCTCGTCGGTCCCGGAAATGACCGAGAACGCGAGCCGGACAGCCGTTTTTCCCCCGATACCGGGAAGGCGGCGGAATTCGTCGATCAGCCGCTGGAGCGGCGCGATATACTCCGCCATCAGAATCCGAACCCTCCGGAAAGACCCGGCATCTGACCCGTGATCTTGTCCATTTCGGCTTTTTCGGTTTCGGCGACGGTCTTGATCGCCTGATTGACGCCCGCTATGATGATATCCGACATGGTCTCGATATCATCGGGATCGACGATCTCGGGATCGATCTCAAGACCCGTGATCTCCTTCTTCCCGTTGATCTTCACGGTGACGACGCCGCCGCCCGCTTTGACCTCGTATTCCCTCGTTTCAAGCTCCGCCTGCAGGTTCGCCATATCCTCCTGCATCTGCTGCGCCTGTTTCATCAGCTGCTGCATATTCCCGGCGCCGCCGTTCCCCTGCGGAAGTCTGACTTTCATATTCTTCTCCTCCCCGGTCAGAACTCGATCTGACCGTCGTTATTCTTCTTTTGCGCTCCCGAAACGAAGCGGATGGACGACGCAGCCGTCCCGTGTTCCGAAAGCAAACTCAGCAGAACGGTTTTCGCTGTTTCGTCCCCGTCGACAAGCGCGAGGAACATCCCGACCGTGAGGGTCACCGTCACGACCTCGCCGGACACCGTCGCGACCGATCCGCGCATAAACGGACCGAGCGAGGGCTTGATCCTGCCGAATTCGTCGAGGATCAGACTCCATTTCGGGACCTGCTTTGCCTCATCCGAGTCCGTCTTATCGTCCGTCTTCCCGTTCTTCTTTTCGGTTATCTCTTCCTTGGTTTCCGGCGAGGAGGTCTCGGCGGGCTTCTCCGCGGGCGTCGGCTCTTTCTCCTCTTTCGGCGTTTCCTTTGCGGGACCGGGGGCGGGAGAGTACGAAACGTCGGGTGCCGGTTTCTTTACAGCCGGCTGCGGTACGCTTGCGCCCGTCCGGAGAAGCGCGACCTGCTTCTCGAGCTCCTCGACCCTTGCAAGAAGGGCTTCGGGGGAGGTCGAGAGCCGCGGTTCGGCAAGACGGGTCAGGGCGAGTTCCGCCGTCGCTCGTCTGTCGCCGCTTGAACGGCGCAAGATCTCGAGCGTTTCTTCCAGCAATCTGCTCTGATAGAGAAGCCTCCCGAGCGGGATCCGCTTCGCCCTCTCGGAAAGAGAGCGGAAAGACGCGTCGGAAAGATCGAGATACGCCGCGGCGCCGTCGCCCAGCGTTTTGACGACGACGAGATCGCGGGTGTAGGAGATCAGTTCGGTAAAGAAGACCGTCAGATCCTGCGCCGAGTTGACGACGTCGGACAGAAGGCGGTAAAGCGTCGGATAGTCCCGGTCCGCCGCAGCGTCGACGATCTGCCCCGGGAGTTCCCCGCCCCCGACGCCGAGAACGCGGGTCACGAGTTCCTCGTTCACCGTTTCGTTCGTGCCGGCGCAGAGTTCCAGAAGACTGATCGCGTCGCGCATACCGCCGAGCGACATACGCGCGATTATGCGCGCGCCCGCGTCGGTCAGGTCGATCCCCTCGCTTTTGGCGATCTTCCCGAGATGCGCGACGATCCCGTCGGAGGAAAGCCGGCGGAAATCAAATCGCTGACACCGCGAAACGATGGTCGCGGGCAGTTTGTTGAGTTCGGTGGTCGCGAGGATAAAGAGAACGTAGGCGGGCGGTTCCTCAAGCGTTTTCAGGAGCGCGTTGAAGGCGCTGCCGCTCATCATATGGACTTCGTCGATGATGTAGACGCGGTATTTCAGATCCGCCGGGGTGAAGACGATCTCCTCTTTCATATCCCGGACGTTGTCGACGCCGTTGTTGCTCGCGGCGTCCATTTCGATCACGTCGGTCGCGACACCCGCGTCGATCGATCGGCACGCCTCGCATTCGTTGCAGGGGTTGCCGTTCTTCGGATGGAGACAGTTGACCGCCTTAGCAAGGATCTTCGCGCACGAGGTCTTCCCCGTTCCGCGCGAGCCGCAGAAAAGATAGGCGTGCGAAACGCGGTTCTCCGCCACCTGGTATTTCAGGATATCGGTCACCTGGGGCTGACCCACCACGTCGTCGAAGGTCGCGGGTCTCCACTTTCGGTATAAAGCCCTGTACATTCGCTGTCTCCTTTCGGCGGAATAAACATAGAAAAAGGTCGTCGCATCGGACCGAGACCGAAAATGCGACGACCCCGATCTGCCGGACGGCAGATTCCGGACGTCGGACAGAGCCATACACCGCTCCGTCGAGAATATTCCTACATACGTTAACCGCCCTCGCTGCTCCGGACAGGCGCCCTTCCGGCACATCGGACAAACCGCTTAATGCTGCTCGGTTCCCCGCCTGACATGGTTCACAGCCGCCGATTGCGGAAGACCCATCGTTCAACGCAACTCGAAACGGCGCAGACTATACAGAAACAACCCTCGGGAACGGAATTCACCCCCGCTGAAGCGGATTTCGGGTACAGGGCACCGCTGCCTCCCCGGATAGTATGACTCCGTCCGACGTTCGGAATCACGGCGCACCGTGTTCCGACAGATATTATAACATAGAGAAATAGTAATTGCAAGTACCGACGGGAACTTTTTTCACGTGACGGTAAATCCGCCGTTCGGGGAAAGGACCTGTCCCGTGACGAACGAAGCCCCGTCCCCCGAGAGGTAGAGGACCGCGTCTGCGATATCGTCGGGCGTACCAAGACGTCCGACGGGAGTCTGTTCGGCAAGTTCTCTTCGCGTTTTCTCATCGTACGACGCGCACATATCGGTATCGATCACGCCGGGACAAACGCAGTTGACGGTGATCCCGGAGGGACCGAGTTCCATCGCGAGCGCCTTGGTCAACCCGATCACGCCCGCTTTCGTGGCGGAATAGCCGACCTCGCAGGATGCGCCGACCATCCCCCAGATCGAGGAAATATTGACGATCCGACCGTACTTTTGCCGCACCATTTCGGGCACGCAGATCCGGGTGCAGAGGAAAACGGCGGTCAGGTTGACGGCGACGAGCCGATCCCATTCGCAAAGCGACAGGTCCTGGATCAACCCGGATTTACAGATCCCGGCGTTGTTGACGAGAATATCGACGCCGGACAGCGCCGCGATCGCCTCGCGCATCCCGCGTTCTGCGTCGGCGGCGTCTCCGAGATCGCAGCGGACGGCGAAAGATCCCGTTTCACGCGAGACCTTTTCCGCCGATGCGTCGGCGTTGCGGTAGAGAAAAGCGACCTTTGCCCCTTCTTTTGCAAACGCGCGGACGATCCCCGCGCCGATCCCGCGGGATCCGCCGGTCACGATCACCCTTTTTCCGAGAAATGCCGCATTGTCCATCGTCTGTCTCCGTTCTCCGTTCTTTCGTCCATTGTAACACACGGCGGATCATCTGTCAAGCCGGACCCGTCTTTCGGGAAAAACCTTGCAATTCGGTTTTTCCTGTGCTATAATATGAAAAAACCGGAGGGGACGACGAATGATCCTGATCCTTGACAGCGACAGGAAACGGGGCGAAGCAATGCAGAAGCACCTGTGGGACCTCCATCTGCTCTCGGACGTCACGACGTACCACTCGCTCCGCAACCGCGTACCGTCACAGCGGATCACCGACGAGATCACCTTCGTTCTGCTGCTTCGTCCGGACGATCCCTGCCGCCCTCCCCTGTTCTGCAAGACCTTTCACAAGAAGTACCCTTATCCGGTCGTGATGCTCGGCGGAAAAGAGACGATCCGCGGCTGCACGGACGCAAACGCCCCCGACCTGATCCTCTCGGCGAAACTGACCGACCGCAAGATCCTCCGCGAAACGAGAGACCTTATGATATCAAGGGGCAAATCCGATCCGTGGGACAGGATCGCCGGCGGCGTCCGCGACCGCATCGAGTACGCCGATCACACCGTCTACGGCGAGCCGATGATGTTCAACCGAAGCGAGCGGATGTTCCTCCGCGTGCTGATCCTCGCCTTCCCCTCGCCCGTCCCGATCGGGGAACTTATGGAACGCGCCGCCCCGCCCAACGCGAAGAAGTCGCTGAACGCCCTGAAGATCATAGGTTCGAGGATCAACAAGAAGGCGCTCGCCGCGGTGCATCGGAAGATCGTCAACTGGGACGCCGACCGCTTCTGGATCCGCACCTCGAAGACCGATCCGGGTCCCGTCGTTCGTCCCGATCCCGAAAAAGACTGCGTCGAGAATTATTACGACGAATACAAGTATTACCCGCGCAACTGTTTTTGAACGCCCGTTCCGCTGTAAAGGGAGAAAGGAAACCGAAATGCCGTCTACCGTCAGAGAATACCAGGACGCGATCCTGAAAGCGAAAAAGGAAAAAGGTTTTGCAATCCTGGCGCACACCTACCAATCCCCCGAGATCGTCGAGATCGCGGATATTACCGGGGACTCCTTCGCCCTGAGCAAAAAGGCGATGGGGATCTCGGAAAAGAACGTTCTGATGTGCGGCGTCCGCTTTATGGCGGAGACCGTCAAACTGCTCTCCCCCGAGAAGAGAGTGATCCTCGCCGCCCCCGACGCGGGCTGCCCGATGGCGGAGCAGTTCGTGCGTGAGGAGATCGAAGACTACCGCGCGGATCACCCCGACGTGATCGTGGTCGCCTACGTCAACACGACGGCAAGTCTCAAATGCGTCTCCGACGTCTGCGTTACCTCGTCTTCTGCGCTCACGGTGGTCGGAAAACTGCCGAAGGACCGCGAGATCCTGTTCATTCCCGACTGCAACCTCGGAGCGTACGTCAAATCCGCCTACCCCGACCGGAATATCACGCTCTGGCGCGGGGGCTGCCCGATCCACGCCGCGGTCAGCGCAAACGAGGCGAAAGAGGCGATCGCCCGTCACCCCGGCGCGAACCTGCTGGTCCATCCGGAATGCAAGCCCGAAGTCACCTCTCTTGCCGATTATATCGGATCGACCGCCGGGATCATCGACTACGCTTCCAACTCGCCCGACAAAGAATTCATTATCGGCACGGAGTTAAGCGTGGTATGGCATCTCTCCTACCGCTTCCCCGAAAAGAAGTTCTATCCGCTGACCAAGAACCTGGTCTGCCGGAATATGCGCCTGACTTCCCTCCCCGACGTCCTCGCCGCCGTCAACGGCACGGGCGGAGAGGAGATCGTGCTTGACGAAGCGACCCTCCGCGACGCGAAGGTCTGCATCGACAAGATGATTGAACTGGGATAATAGGCAAAAAACTTGTTTTCTCTTTTTTCATAAAGCACCGGCTTTAACCGCGATCACAAGTGAGGACGAAGCATGAAAACCTATTCGTTTCGGGATAAACCGCTACGCATATTCGGCGTGGTGGATTTTGACAAGACCGGCAAACTGGAACGGCTGCCGGACACTGTACGCGAGGCGATCCCATCCCTGTCCTTTCTCGGGCGTCGGTGTCCGGGGGCGCGGCTGTGTTTTCGCACCAACGCCGAAAAGGTGAACGTGACGATCGAACTCGAGACTTTCTCGCCCGACGTGGGGATGTCGATCTTCGCCGCCCAATCGGCGTTCGTGTTCGTGGGAGAGCGTCCCGTCTCTCGCTTTGCCGGACTGATCGCGCCAAACGACTATTCTGAAAAACGGTATTCCGGCTCCTTTACCAAGAGTTGCGAGACCGAAGACGTGACGATCTATCTGCCCCGCAACGAAGTGATCGCCGATATTCGCATTGAGGTAGACGACGGGGCGCTGGTCGAGGCGCCGACGCCGTATAGGGACGTTAAGCCGGTGGTCTACTACGGTTCGTCGATCACCGAAGGCGGCTGCAGTTGCAATCATTCCAACGCCTACAACGCCATTCTTTCCCGCTGGCTGAACGTGGACTACTACAACCTCGGCTTCTCGGGGAGAGCCAGAGGCGAGTTGGCGATGGCGGATTTCATCAACGGGATCGATATGGGCGTTGCCGATCATCGTTATGCTCAATGCCGTAACCTCGCTTTTTTCTTAAATTATATCTTAAAATGCTGGATTTGTAAATTTTTCACTGGTATATTCATTTATACAATTAA
>CACZAZ010000083.1 GCA_902779285.1 uncultured Ruminococcus sp. | reverse complement strand
GAGGCGGCAGCTTCCGTTCGACGATTTTAATTCAATACAGCTTTGGCAAACCCACTGTGAAGTGGGGACGCATAACGACGGGAATCTGCAGAGTCAGCCGGTTGCAGTTTAGCGTGGCTGACTCGTATTTATTTGCCCGACGGAAGAGAGAAGGGAGGGGAAAACCGAGATGAAAAAGATCGACCGTTCGACCTTGATATGCGTCCGGTTCGCGATCCCCCTGTGCCTTTCCTTTCTGATCCTGTCCGCCGTGGTCCTGACCGCCGTGTTTCATCCCTCGCTCGGCTGGTTTGCGAACAACCGCAGCGCCGTGACGACCGGGATACACGTGGCGGTCTCCTGCGACGATTGCGACCTGATCGTCGTACGGGCGAACGAATACGACAAGACGAAGGGAACGCCCCCGATCGAGCGGTATCCCGGTATCGGAAAACTGAAGGAGTATTTCGAGGACGACGGCTACGACGCCGACGACGAAACGTCCACCTCCGCCGCGCCGAAACTGGCGTTCGAGATGGTGAACGAGTTGGAGCGGTCGGATTTCGACGAATACGCGGGGGGGCAGGTCGCCACCCGGTTCCTGATGCCCGGCGCGTACGGGACGCTGACCTTTTATCTGAAACCGTTCGAGGGGATCGACCGTCTGCAAAAGACCTTCGGGCTCTCGGTCGAGGGTTTCCGCACCGTCACGGTGGACGAGGAAGAGGTGATCCGCGAGGTCTCGTCGCCGGGAACGCTCGAACTGCTCAAGGGACATATCCTTTTCTTTACCGAGCGTACCGGGGCGGACCACGAGCACTACGCGTACGACGGCTTGGTGGAGGAGAGTTTCGTTTTCGATACCTACGGGCGCAGTCCGATCGCCGACGGAGAACTCGAGGGATGTTACGAGGTCACGCTCTACTGGGAATGGCCGGAGACCTACCTTGATATCTCCCGCCGTACGTCGGACGGCGAGCATACGAGAAAGTATCCCGCCGAACTCGGCGAGTACGTTTCCCGACATCCCGAATATTTCTTCGCCATCAATCGGACGAGCAGCGACGAGACCGAACTCAGCGAGGGATACGACGACGGCGACCAGAAGATCGGAAACCAGGTGCATTTCATTTCCGCTCTGATCACGGTCAACTGAAACGAATTCCGGAAAACGGAGGAAAGGAGGACGGAGATGGAAGAGGACCGTTCCGCGCCCGACAAGCGAAATTCGCCCGGGCGCAGATTCATTCCGTTCGCCGTTACGCTTGCGGCGATCGTTCTGGCGATTGCCATGCCCGTCCTTTCCTGGTTCGTTTCAAACAAGCAGCTTCTGTCCTACGCGCCCGTCACCTCGCCCGAGGCGCTGTATATCGGGGCGGGGCATCGCGACGCGGAGGCGGGTACCTTTGAGGATATCCGGTATCTCTATTTCAACGGCGTCAACGCGAACGAGGCGTATTCCGACCACGTTTTCTGCGTTTACGGGACGGCGATTTCGGGCTTCTATCTTCAACTCGCGTTCACGACGAACAATCAGTTCGAGTACGAGATCTACGTCGCGGAGGAGAGCACGACCCCCTCGCCGGGCGCCGTGAAGTACGCCGTTCACGACGGAAGCAACGACGTCTACTATTACTCGATCGACGGGGACGTGAACGGGGGGGAGCCGGTTGAGGGCGGCTTTCTGAACAAGACCGAGGCGGACGGATACGTTCTGGCGGACGCTTCACGTCACGCGTCCGCCTACGACGATTACAGTCACGTCAATCGCTTCGCGGAGGCGCTTTACTGGCAGACGGACGATCCGATCCCGGGACACGCGACCGACGATTTCGTCGTCTATTTTATCCTGCGCGTCAAAACCAACGGCAAAG
The DNA here is from genome assembly GCA_902779285.1 of uncultured Ruminococcus sp. Classification (GTDB taxonomy): domain Bacteria; phylum Bacillota; class Clostridia; order Oscillospirales; family CAG-272; genus UBA1740. The sequence continues at coordinate 4,722 of CACZAZ010000083.1, read as the reverse complement.
CGTCGAACGACCGCGAGACCGACGTCCTTTGCATCTCGGCAAAATCCGTTACCGTCGTAAACTGACGCGGACGGGAGAAAAAACAAGAAAGGAGAGAGGATATGGAACGCGGACCCGCGACCCCCTCGCGCCGTGAAAAAGACGACGCGCCGTCAAAAAAAACCGGATTCCGCAATCGGGGCTCCCGCTTTTATTTGCGGGCGGCGACCGTGCTTCTGCTCGTTTCGCTCCTCGTCTCCTCCGGGATTTACGCGATCGCGAAGTTTACGAACAGTCTGCAGGCGCAGCGCACCGTCGCGGCGTACGATACGCTCGGCGAGCGGTTCTCCTCCAACTATCTGCAAAAGGGCTCGGGCTTCAACGTACGCAACGTGACCGTTGAGTCGGATTCCGAAACGCCGCTGGCGATCGTGACGGTCTGCAACTACGAACAGGGCAGGCAGATGTACGTCAATCCGCTCGACGTTCCCTACGCTCTTACGATGCGGCTCGTCCGGTACGATCCGGTGCAGGGACGGTACGTCGCTGCAACGGCGGGGGACGTCGGCGGCTACGGGATCTCGGTCGAAAAGGGCGGCACGACGGTCGTTTTCAACGGTGAAAAACTCTCCGACAGCACGACTTTTTCCGCAACGCTCCCGTCGTCTTCCGCCACGACCGACGCCTACACCGTGATTTTCACCCCCTACCAGAACGAGATCTTTCTTGAAATAACGGCGACCCCGGATCCGTCAACGCACCTTTCGTCTCTGCACGCGATCCTGAAAGCCGAGATCCGTATGGCGGGCGCCTCGAGTTCGTGGGAGGGATCGTTTATGGATTCGACGGCGAACGCTCCCGCGTCGTACGACGGATTCAACTATCGCGTCAGCGGGGTCGGAAGCGGCAGATTCACGCTTCGCTGGGATTCCGCCAAGGTCGGCATCAGCGCCGTGTCGCTTTTGGCTCTACTCGATATCGAGGGCGCGACGCAGGTCGGAAACTCGATCAGTTTTCCGGTCGACGCCGGGGTCGAGGCACTCTACGACGTGCAGTTTTACAAGGTCAATATCACGAACGAAACCTGGAGCGATATGACGAACAGCGTCGTCACGTTCGACTTCAGCGAATGATCCACGCCGGGAACGTGGGAAGAAGGTAACGGGAATGCTGAACGGAAGAGAAAAACGGAAGAACGCGATGCGCGCCGTGCTGCTGGCATGGGGCGTGTTCGTCACGTGCCTGCTCGTTTTCCTCTTCACCCGGACCGATCGGGCGGTCGCGGCTACCGAGGAGGCGGGGACCTACGAGATCGGCTCCGCCGAAGATTTCGCCGCCTACAGCGCGGCGTACCACGAGGGATCCCGCAATCCGCACGACACGCTGAACATTTCGATCCAGGCGGGCTTGACCGTCACCGACAACGCGTTTATCAGTCTCGGGACCGCGGACCGTCCTTTTGCCGGGACGCTGATTATCCCGACCAGCGGGATCGACGTCTTTCATTTGTTTGACTGTCCTCTCTTCGATTACGTTTCGACCGATCTGACCATCATCGGCGGCGGGACGATCAAGATCATGCGCGAGGAGATCCTCGAGACACCGCCCGACGGGGCGCTGACGTCCGGAGCGCTTTTCGCCAACCACGTCGTCGCCGGCTCCGGTTCCGCAAACTGGTCGGTCACGCTGCTTCCGTTGAGCGAAGGAAGCGAGTCGGCGTCTTTTGAGGGGCTGATCGGGGAAATCGGGGACGACTGCTCCGTGACGGTCACCTTCACGAATACGGCGGACCTTGCGATCAGCGGATCCGGAAACGTCGGCACGATCTGCGGAACGCTGGGCGACGGCGCGTCGCTGACGGTGACGACCGCCGGGTCGGGTCCCGCCCTCTCGGTCACTTCCTCCGGCGGTCACGCCGGAGGCGTCGTCGGCTATATGGGCGAGGGCGCGACCCTGACGCTGAACTCTGCGAACAATACCCGCGTCAACGCGGTCACGACCTCCTCGGGATACGCCGGAGGGATCGTCGGATACGTCGAGCACGCGACGGTGACGACCGGCGTCGTTCCCGGGGTTTCCGACTACACGGTTTCGGGCAGAGTGACCGGCACTACCGGCGCGGGCGGTCTTTTCGGCTACTACGGTTCCTACGCGGACGGCGTTACGTTCGATCTGAACGGCACGTATTCCGTCACGAGCGGAACGCGGGTCGCGTCGTCCGGGAATACCGGCGGCTTATTCGGCTACCTCAACAATCAAGGCGGCGGTTTTACCTTTGACGGCAACGCGTCGGGAGGAGAAACGCTGACCGTCTCTCTTGCTTCGGGGTCGGCGCGCGGGGGAATTGCGGGCAGGTATTCCGCGGGGAGTTTGACCGGCGCTCTGACGCTCACCGATACGCAGATCACCCTGACCGCGAATTCGACCGCAGCCGGGGGATTGATCGGCGTGATCGCGGACGTGCCGACGTACGTTGCGATCACGGAAGTCGACGTGACCTCCGCCGGGACTTCCGCCGGCAACGCCCCGGGCGGCGGCTTGATCGCCAACGCGGGGAAGGGCGGCAGTTTTATCGACGTGTACGGGTCCGTGAAAGTGACGGGACGTTTCTACGCCGGGCTCGTCGGGACGCTTCCGGAAGGCGTGCTTCGCGTCCGGGGGACGACCGACCTGTCGGCGTACAATCAGCACAACGCGTCGAGCGACTGGACGTCGGGTACGATCGTCCGGACGCGCGGCAGATCTTTGATTTACGCTTGCGGCAGCGGGGAAAACGCCGCTTGGACGCTGAAACGAAACACGTCGGTTCCCAATACGATCGACGACGTATATACCTGGGGCGAGATCCTTCGTCTTGACGGCACGACTCTGACCGAAGACGACCTTTTCACCGTCGATATGACGGCGCACACCGTCACGGTGAAGAGCGGCGTGACCGCGATGAGCACGGTGACCCATTTCGCGAAAACGGCGTTGAACGTCCAACTCGGCACGGCGGCGGTGGGAGCCCTGCAGTTTGAGACCGCGAACCAGAGCGCGACGCTGCTCTCCGCGGACTTGTCGCTCGGCGCCGATATCGACCTCTCCGGCACGGGTCTGACGGGTCTGACCCGCGACGACGGTGAAAACGGCGCGTTCAGCGGTACTTTCAACGGGAACGGACACACGCTTTCGCTTGCGACGGGCGAAGTATGGGGGCTTTCCTCTACGGGCGGCGCGCTGTCCTCCGGCAGCACCGACGGCGTCATCCGCCGTCACCTCTATCTCGGTCTTTTCGCGAAAACGCAGGGAGCGACCTTTAGTAACGTTGTCCTCGACGGATACGTTCGGTTCATCCAGGACGTCGACTCGACCTACGTCGGAGGTCTTTCCGCCTATGCGACGGGCGCCCTGACGCTGACCGATCTCGACGTCACCGCGATCACGTTCGATTATCAGATCAATTCGAACTATACGACCTATATCGGCGGCGCTGTCGGGGCGTGCGCGGGCAATTCGCTCGCCGTTTCGGTTTCGGGCGGGGAATACCGTCCGATCGTAAACGATCTCACCCCCGCGGATAAATACGGCAGCAGCAATAAAACCTACGTCGGCGGCGTGATCGGATTCGTCCGGGACGGAGCGGATCAGTCGATCGTCTTTGACGGCGTGACGCTCGGTCTGACCTATACGAAGACGGTCAACGCAAATCGCGAATCCTGTTTCGGTTCCGCTGTCGCCGGGACCTCGAACCGTACGTACGCAAAGAACGGCCGCACGATCACGCTGACCGACGTAACGGTCAAGATGAGCGCGACCGGAACGGCGGCGAACCGGATCATGGGCGGCATTCTCGGGACCGAGTGGCTCTCCGCCGACGTCGTCCTCGACGGGGTGAAGATCAATTCCGCCGCGATCACCCAGTCGAACGGCAGCTCCGCCGATTTCGGAGGACTCGTCCGGACGGCGACGGGACATTGGAACGTCGCGGATCTTTCGGTCACGAGCGCCTCTTTCAGCGTGACGGCGTCCGGTTCGACCTTCGGTTTTCTCGTCAACAAGTCCTCTACCGACGGGGGGGCTCTCTACCTTGAACTGGACAACACGGGGACCAAATACGATATCGGCGGGGCGAACGCCGTGACGTTCACGGGATCGACCGGGACCTTTACCGCTTTCGACGAGATCGTGGCGGACACCCGTTATAACGGACGAGACCTCAAACGGAGCGGGAACTCGGTCGTCTCGATCAAGACGAGCGGCGACGTTCTCGACGTTTCGGGGGATTACAACAGTTATCTGAACAAAACCGCGTACGGCAAAACGGCAAACGGCGCGACCAACCCCAACGCGCGCTATTATTACAACGTCGCCTACGCGGTCGCAAATACCGCGACGCCGAAATACAACCTGTACGCCTGGAGCGTCAAGCAATACGCGCACCCGTCGCTTGCGGCGTGGTTCGGAAGTCCCTCGTCCTCCTTTACCGGCTTGATCGACCTGACGGGGATCTCCTACTATCCCGTTGATCTTTCGACCGACGTGACTTTCTCGGGAGCGACCGTCAAACTCGACAATATCACGATGCAGGCGAACGTCAAGTATGCCTACGCGGGCGAATCCGGCACCCGGTCGACCCGTTCGGCAAGCCAGCATTACCTGATGCACGCGGCGCGGTTCCTTGACGCCGCGGGCGATCTCACCGTAACGGGAACGCCCGGTCTGACGCTGCGGGGCAACGTTCCGAAGATCTCGGACGATATC
>CACZAZ010000082.1 GCA_902779285.1 uncultured Ruminococcus sp. | reverse complement strand
CGCGTTCTGTTTTTCGCGGATGTACTTGGTCGCCTCTCCGAAGGTCGCCGCCCAGAGTTCGCCCGACTTGACGTAGGGCGACGCGTGTTTGAAAAAGGCCTCGGCGTTGGTCTTCTTGAGTCTGTATATGTTGTCCGGCTCGTCGACGATCTGGTGCGCCAGGATGATGAGCCAGCCGCCCTTCTGCACCGCGTTGTCGATCCAGCCGGTCCGGATCGCGTCGGTCTGCTCCGGCTTATTGTAGAACCATTGCACGTACACGTTGTACCATCCGCCCGCTTTGTCGTCGAGCGTGGGGTCGAGCGGCTGCAGCCCCTCGGTCCCGTTCCGGTTGACGAAATAGTTCTTTTGGATCAGGGCGTTCGACCCGCCGTCGTAGACCAGGACCGGATTGCCGTTTTTGGTAACTACGTTGCCCGAGGCGTCGGTCTGATAACTGTAATTCCGGACCTGGCAGTACGGGGTGGCGTAGCAGATGATGCCCTTTTCGGGGAAATACCCTTCGAGCCGGGTCTTCGAGTCGATGATCTCGCGTTTGTAGAGCGACTGCGGTCCCTCGATCGTGTCCGAACTGTGGGTCCAGCTGTGGCACTGGGGATCCAGCGTTCCGTCGGCGAAGACCGTCCGCCATTCGTCGACGTGGTCCGTGACCGAGGCTCTGCTCGCGATGATCATACACGAGCCCTTCAGCCCGTATTGCTTGTTCATCCGGTTGACCCAGATCGCGGTGGCAAGGTCGCCGTCGTCGTAGGTCATGGTCAGAACGGCTTTCGCCCCGTCTTTCGCCGGGGTGATCTCGGCGTCGGCGGTCGCGCCGTAAAACGCGGTGTAGGTGATATCTCCCGTCACGGCTTTGATCTCCTTATCCCATCCGGCGAACTTGTTTAAGACGTCCTCCGATTCCGCGGGGTCGACGGGGCATTCCGGGATCGTATTGGCGGCTGCCTCGACCTCGTATTCGTTCTCTCCGACGACGAATCGGACGGTGTAATACCGCGTCGAGTAGACGTAGGAGGGGGTGTAGATCACGAATTTCTTGCCTTCCATATTCTCGGCGGTCGGGGCGACAAGATCCGGCGACCAATGATCGAAGGTCCCGATCTTGTCGACTTTCGGGTCGGTCTCGTAGCCCGCGGGAGGGGTCGGAAGTTCGCCCTCGTGTACCCGGACGCTGATCGGGTCTTTCCCCGGTAACAGGAAGCGGATATCGTAGGTCGTCAGTCCGTATTCTCCGATCACCGCCGTATAGGTGACGTCAGAGGTCGCCGGGGCGAACTCTTTGTCCCAGCCGGTGATCTTGTAGAAGTGTTCTTCGGTCTCCCAACTCGTCTCCCCCGTGTATTCCGGGGTCTCACCAGCCGGGACTTCGACCGCCGTTTCCTTGCCGTCCACCGAAAAAGTGACGGTATAGATCCCGTCGTCGGTGGTCTCCTCCGTTTCCTCCCCGCCGCAGGAAGAGAGCAGAAGGCAGGGAAGCAGCGTCGCAAAACACAGCGCCAGAGCGATCAATCTTTTCATGGAAAGTCCCTTTCTTATGAACGATACCATCATTATACCGTATTTCTTTTTCAAAATCAACCCGAAATAAAAAAACTTCCCCGGCAGGCGCCGGGGAAGCGTTGTAAATCGGGAGATCAGAGTTCCGCGAAGTACTTGATGGTGCGGACCATCTGGCTGGTGTAGGAGTTCTCGTTGTCGTACCAGGAAACGACCTGCACCTGATAGGTGTCGTCGTCGATCTTGGTGACCATGGTCTGGGTCGCGTCGAAGAGCGAGCCGTACCGGATGCCGATCACGTCGGACGAGACGATCGGGTCGGTGTTGTAGCCGAAGGACTCGGACGAGGCGGCCTTCATCGCCGCGTTGATGCTGTCGGGGGTGATGTCCTTACCCTTGACGACGGCGACGAGGATGGTGGTCGAGCCGGTCACGACCGGAACTCTCTGCGCGGAGCCGATCAGCTTGCCGTTCAGTTCGGGGATGACGAGACCGATCGCCTTCGCGGCGCCGGTGGAGTTCGGAACGATGTTGGCGGCGCCGGCGCGAGCGCGGCGGAGATCGCCTTTGCGGTGCGGGCCGTCGAGGATCATCTGGTCGCCGGTGTAGGCGTGGACGGTGGTCATGATGCCCGAGACGATGGGAGCGTAGTCGTTCAGCGCCTTCGCCATCGGAGCCAGGCAGTTGGTGGTGCAGGACGCGGCGGAGATGATCTGATCTTCCTTGGTCAGGGTCTTTTCGTTGACCGAGTAAACGATGGTCTTGAGGTCCTTACCGGCGGGAGCCGAGATAACGACCTTCTTCGCGCCGGCGTTGATGTGCGCCATCGACTTCTCCTTGCTGGTGTAGAAGCCGGTGCATTCGAGAACGACGTCGACCCCGAGTTCGCCCCACGGGCAGGTGTTCGCGTCCTTCTCGGCGTAGATGCGGATCTTCTTGCCGTCGACCGTGATGCTGTTCTCGTCGGCGGTGACGGTATCGGCGAGGGCGTATCTGCCCTGCGCGGTGTCGTACTTCAGAAGATGGGCGAGCATGGCGGGGCTGGTCAGGTCGTTGATGGCGACGATCTCATACCCCTCGGCGTTGAACATCTGACGGAACGCCAGACGACCGATACGACCGAAACCGTTGATGGCAACTTTGACGGACATTGTATTGTTCCTCCATAAAATAAAAGTTTTGGAAAACACCCGTTTTCTTCCGAATATCATTCTATCATATTTTCATTCGACTTGCAAGAGAATTGATAAGATTTTATCAAGTTTGTGAAAACAGGTCAAAAGGGGATCGGACGAGCCGTCCGCTTTCTTTCATTTTGACAACGATCCGCGCCCCGAAACGCGCATCTTGTTTTGAAAAACAGGTTATTTCATTTTTATTACTTTGACGTCTTGACAAAATCGACGGGACGCGGTATAATAAAACAGGAGATCGGAGAACGACCCGTCCGATCGCGGACAAAGAGGGAATAACGATGGAAAAAAGCAAACAGTTTTTAGAGGACGTCGCCAAGCTGCAGAGCTGGGCGAAATCCTTCCGTGAGTTCAAAGCCAACGAGTGGGATACTCTCCCCGATATCGACCTCTATATGGATCAGGTGATCGGGTATCTGAACCGTCAGCTGAAGAACCAGGGCAAGGACGACCGGGAGGAGGGGCAGATCCTCACCCCCAGTATGATCAACAACTACGTCAAGAGCGGGCTCGTGACCCACCCCGACAGGAAAAAGTACGTGCGGGAGCATCTGGCGCAGCTCTATATGCTCTGCTCGATGAAGCAGATCCTGAACATCCCCGACGCGTCCGAACTGATCCGCCGCCTCTCCGACGACGGGCACGGCATCCGGGAGGTCTACGATTCCTTCATTTCGGATCAGCACGCCATCAACGAGGGGATCGCGCTGGTGATCGAGCAGGCGGACGCCGTCAACTCGGAATACGATCTGATGCGGATCGCCGTCGGGCTGGTTTTAAACGCGACCGCCGAGCGCATCGCCGCCGAGCGGATCATCGCCCTGCTCCGGTCGAACGAAGAGCCCGCCGCCCCCGTCCCGGACGTCCCCGCGGAGCCGGTCGAAAAGAAGAAGCCCGAACCCAAAAAGAAGCCGTCGGATAAGAAAAAATAACAAAACCCCCGCCGCGAACGCGGCGGGGGAGTTTTGTTTTTTTATTTGTTCGCCGCGTCGACGATGGCGGTGAACTTGTCGGTCTTCAGCGACGCGCCGCCGATCAGACCGCCGTCCACGTTCGCTTTCGCCAGCAGTTCCGCCGCGTTGCCGTCGTTCATGGATCCGCCGTACTGGATCACGATCTCGTCCGCCGCTTTTGCGGAGTAGATCGCGGCGATCGTCCGGCGGATCACGCCGCAGGTCTCGTCTGCTTGCTCGGGCGTGGCGGTCAGCCCCGTCCCGATCGCCCAGACCGGCTCGTAGGCGATAATGACGTTCTTCAGTTCGTCCTCGGAGATGCCCGCGAGGTCGAGTTTGGTCTGCATCGCGACCACCTCGTCGGTGATCCCGGAGAGCCGCTGCTCCTTCACTTCACCGAGGCAGAGGATGACCTTCAGCCCCGCGGCGAGCGCCGCCTTGGTGCGGAGGTTGACGGTCGTATCGGTCTCCCCGAAATACTGCCGTCTCTCGCTGTGTCCGATAATGACGTATTCCGCGCCGGCTTCGAGCAGCATATCCGCCGCGATCTCGCCGGTGAAGGCGCCCTTCGCTTCAAAGTGGACGTTCTGCGCCCCGATCTTGATGTTCGTGCCCTTCGCCGCTTCCGCCGCCGTCGCGATATCGACGAACGGCACGCAAAGCACGATATCGCACTTGTCCTTGCCCTTGACCATCGGCGCGAGTTCGCGGATGAACGCGCCCGCCGCCTTCGGGGTCATATTCATTTTCCAGTTGCCGGCGATCACCGTTTTTCTCATTGTTCTGTTCCTTTCTTATTTCGGGAAAACCGCCGGACGGCTTGCGTCCGGCGATATTCGTGTTCAAATTACTTGTTACTTGTCGAGCAGACAGGAGATACCCGGGAGATCCTTGCCTTCCAGGAATTCGAGCGAAGCGCCGCCGCCGGTCGAGATGTGGGTGATCCTGTCGGCAAAACCGAGCTGCTCGCAGGCAGCCGCGGAGTCGCCGCCGCCGACGATCGTGATCGCGTCGGATTCCGCCAGCGCCTTCGCCACGGCGATCGTGCCGGCGGCGAGGATCGGGTTCTCGAACACGCCCATCGGACCGTTCCAGACGACCGTCTTCGCTTCCTTGACCGCTTTCGCGTAGAGTTCGGCGGTCTTGGGACCGATATCCAGCCCCATCTTGTCGGCGGGGATCTTGTCGGAGTCGACGAATTCGACCTCGACCTTCGCGTCGATCGGATCGGGGAACTTGTCGGTGATCGTGGTGTCGATCGGGAGCAGGAGCTTCACGCCGTTCTTTTCGGCTTTCTCCATCATGGTACGGCAGTAGTCGATCTTCTCGGAATCGAGCAGAGAGGTGCCGACGCCGTAGCCCTTCGCGGCGAGGAAGGTGTACGCCATACCGCCGCCGATGATGAGGGTGTCGACCTTGCCGAGCAGGTTGTCGATGACGTTCAGTTTATCCGAGACCTTCGCTCCGCCGAGGATGGCGACGAAGGGACGGGCGGGATCGGTCAGCGCCTTGCCCATGACCGAGATCTCTTTCTGGATCAGGTAGCCGCAGACGGCGGGCAGATACTTCGCGACTCCGGCGGTCGAGGCGTGCGCGCGGTGGACCGCTCCGAACGCGTCGGAGACGTAGATCTCGGCAAGAGACGCCAGTTCCTTCACGAACGTATCGTCGTTCTTTTCTTCACGCGGATCGAACCGGGTGTTCTCAAGCAGGATGACCTCTCCGTCCTTCAGCGCGGCGGCTTTCGCCTTCGCGTCGGGACCGATGGTGTCGGCGCAGAGCGTGACCTTCACGCCGAGCAGTTCGGTAAGTCTCTTCGCAACGGAGGCAAGACTGTATTTCGGGTTGACTTCGCCCTTCGGCTTGCCCATGTGGGAGCAGAGGATGACCTTCGCGCCCTTGTTCATCAGGTACTTGATGGTGGGGAGCGCCTCGACGATCCGCTTGTCCGAGGTGATGACCCCGTCCTTCTGCGGAACGTTGAAATCGCAGCGCACGAGCACGCGCTTGCCGGCGACGTCGACGTCTTCTACGGTTTTCTTGTTGTAAGTTGCCATTTTCATATCTCCTTTTCGGATATTGAATTCGGGTTTTCAAACATTCCATATTAATATACCACATTCCGCCCGCTTCGTCAAGGGGGGCGGAGCGAATTTGTGAAAAAAAAGACAAAGCCCCGCGGCAGCCCGGAAAAAGAGGGGGAGAAGCGGGTTTTCGCGCGCAAAGATTGATTTTTTTCGGAAATCGTGCTACAATAAGAAAAAAATGATTTCGCCCTCCGGGGCGGGAAGGGGAACGATATGAACGAATTTGACGAAAACGAATCGCTGTCGTCCGAGGAACGGTACGACGGTTTCGGCGGCAGAAGACGCGGACGCGTCTCGGTAGACGAGGGCGACGCGGGGGGGATCTCGGTGCCGAGATACAACCTGATCCTCGGGGCGGTACTGCTCTGGGGCTTCCTTGCCAACGCCCTGATCTGTTTCTTCACCCGGAATATTTCGCTTGTCGATTACGCGCTCCCGATCCTGATCGGCTATATCGTTTTGGCGTTGATCGGCTTTTTGCTGACCCGTTCGCACAGCGCGGCGGTCAGCTTTATCGGCTACAATTTCGTGGTGATCCCGCTCGGCTTCGTCCTCTCTCTGTATATCTCCGAGTTCGAGCCGATGCTCGTCGCGTCGGTCTTCTTCCAGACGGCGGCGGTGACGCTCTCCATGATGCTGCTCTCGATGATCTTCCCGCGCCTCTTCCTCTCGATGGGACGGGCGCTCGGGATCACGCTCCTGATCGTGATCGTCGTGGAACTGATCGCCACGATCGAAAAAGGCTTCGAAACCGTCGCGAAAGAATATGAAGCGGTCCATCTCCGCGCCGCACTGGGCGAAGCGATGCGCCTGGCGACCGAAGTCAATAAATATCTGGACGTGGCAGCCCCGTGGCAGCTGGTCAAGACCGACAAGGAAGCCGCCGGACGCAGAGTTTATACAGCCCTGCGGGCGATCGACAACCTGAAGG
>CACZAZ010000081.1 GCA_902779285.1 uncultured Ruminococcus sp. | reverse complement strand
CCGTCGACGACGAAGCGCGTGATCGCCCCGCCGAAGGTGATGACCGATACCTCCGCTCCCTCGCTTTTCAGCGTGTATTCCTCGATCGCCGTCCCGCTCGGGAGCGTGCCGAAGATGCGTTTGTTCATACGTTTGTCCGCCTTCCTGTCGTAGATAGTTCCATTATACCGCCGAATCCCGAAAAAGTAAATAGTATCTCCAAATAATTCATGCGCGCAGCGCAATTCACGGCGCGAAGCGCCAATTCACGTGACCGAAGGGCGCAATTCACGACGGCTTGCCGTCAATTCATCCGCTCCCCCCGTCCCCCTCATTGGCGCTTGCGACGGCGAAAACATCACCGCCGAAGACGGCATCACGTTGCGCAGCGCACATCATAAAAAAGCGGACGGTTTCCCGTCCGCTTTAAAATTCAATAGTTCTCCGCCGTGATCTCGAAATACGCCTGCGGATGCGCGCAAACGGGGCAGACCTCGGGGGCTTTTTCACCGACGACGATATGCCCGCAGTTCCGGCACTCCCAGACCTTCACGCTGCTCTTTTTGAACACTTCCTGCGTCTCGACGTTTTTCAGAAGCGCGCGGTAGCGTTCCTCGTGGCGTTTTTCGATCGCCGCAACGCCGCGGAACTTGGCGGCGAGTTCCGGGAATCCCTCCGCTTCGGCGGTCTTGGCGAATCCCTCGTACATATCGGTCCACTCGTAGTTCTCGCCGTCCGCCGCTTTGCCGAGGTTTTCGGCGGTGTCTCCGATCCCGTTCAGTTCCTTGAACCAGAGTTTCGCGTGTTCCTTCTCGTTGTCCGCGGTTTTGAGAAACAGATCGGCGATCTGCTCAAAGCCCTCTTTCTTCGCTTTCGACGCGAAATAGGTGTACTTGTTCCGCGCCATCGACTCGCCGGCAAACGCGGCTTCCAGATTCTTTTCGGTTTGCGTACCTTCGTACTTGTTCTTGCTCATATCCGTTTCTCCTTTTCATTTTCCGGGACGATCCCTATATAAATGATACCATATATATTCTATCCTGTCAACATAAAATGCGCGTAGTGCGATTCAGGCGCTTGCGGCAATGCGTCCGTTTCCTTCGCGCCGCCCCCGCGCGGCACGTCCGCCGTCCATTCCTGCTTTGCAAGTTCCCACCATCAATCTTGCATTTTCTTGCATATTATGCACGATTTATCTATTATACATACCATTTTTGCAAGTTTGAAAATCTTTTGCCCAAAATGCAATATTTTTGCGGATTTTCCTTGCTTTTTCCGGGCGTTTTCTATATAATTGATTGTAAGAGGAAACCGTCCTCCACGGAAGAACGACGGTTCGGTTCCTCAAAAGCCGCATAATGGAAAAGAGAGGAGAAACTACCCATGAACCACGCAACCACCCGCACGAAAGCGGTATCGCTGCTGCTGATTGTGGCGATGCTTTCCGTTCTTGTCGCGGCGATCGTTCCGTTCGTTTCGACGGCGGACGGCGACGAGATCCAGGATTTCGGCTATCAGGCGCCGACGGCCTACTCGATGATCGACGCGACGTCCAACCTCCGTTTCGTTTGTTCGGTTTCCGCTGAAAATGTGGCGAATTATACCGCCGCCGGCTTCGTTTTCTCAAAGACGAACAGCACCCCGACGCTTGGCGGCTCCGGTTGTATGACCGCGGAATCGACCACCGTTTACCGTTCGATCACGGCTGACGGAGAAACCCTTAACGCCCCCGCAGGACGTTTCTGGGTCGCCGTCAAACTGGTCAACATCCCGCGTTCTTATTTTGACGGCACGATCTACGTCCGCGCGTACGTCACCGACGGGGAAGGCACCCGCTACTCCGATCCCTCGTCCATCTCGGTCTGGGAGGCGCACCCCGCGATCGAGTACCACTCGAACTGGGATCTCGCGACCCGGAACGCAAGCGAGTATTCGATCCAGAACCCGGACTATAAGACTGACACCGACTACAAAACCTTCGGTATTAAGAAAGACGTGAAAAGTCTGTGGACGGGTAGTACCCGCTATTTCCCGAAGGACAACAACGAGTACGCCGGCAACGACCTGCTGATCGAGTTCAGTTTCCTCTACAACGACACGATGTCGAACGCGAGCGACGGTACTCTGACCGTGATGTATATCGAGAACAACAACGTCTTCAATATCAACCTGAAGACCGGTTTGATCTCCAACAACACAAGATCCGGCGACAACGTCCTCTACAAGGCGGACGATTCGGGGAATATCCCGATCGGCGGCTACGGCTGGCACCGCTTCGGCGTCCGCATCCATCAGAACGCGATCAACGCTAACGGCGTAGAGGATTATCAGATCATCGCCACCGCGTATCTTGACGGCGAAAAGATCCTCGAGGTCGACAAGACCGCGTACGCCAAGACCAAGGCCGGCAGTTACACCGGCAAACTCTACGAGCTGATCCCCTACACCAACCGGAATATTTACGATAAGGCATCGAAAAACTGCGACGCTTACGTGATGATCGAAAAGATCTATAAGTCGTCCGCCAACGCCGGCTATCTCGTTCTGCAGGATCTCTCGTTCTCCTGCGGGCAGACCTTCAAACAGCAGGTCGCCAAGGTCGCGGATCCCGTATCGCAGACCTATAAGACGACCGACGGAAACACCCTCACGGCAAAGGTCTACTTCGCCGCAGCCGAGGCGCACGAACACGTCTGGGACGGCAATTATACCATCACCAAACCGGCGACCCTGCTCGAAAACGGTTGGAAATCCGACCATTGCTCGATCTGCGGCGCGGGGCACGCGGTCGTCTCCACCCCGTCCGAAACAACGCCCGTCGTCATCAACGGCAAGGACGCTTCGGCTCCCACCGGCTGGGGTTCCTCCAAGAACTTCTTCTCACCTCAGAAGTCGCTGAGGGCAACGACCTGCTCGTCGAGTTCTCGATTCTTTGGAACAGCACGCTCTCCGCGTGGGGAAGCAAGTCGCTCGATCTCGGAAACTTCACCGGCGGCACCAAAAATCGTTCGACCTCGTGGCTGTACGTGAATAACGGCAGCATCGAACTTTCCGACGGCGACGGCGGCGTCGTGTTGGTCAACACCGGAAAGAGCGTCAGCGGCGACGGCTGGCACCGGATCGGCATCCGCTATCACCAGACGGCGGCAAAGAACGGCGAAAACGTCGACTACACGCTGACTTACACGATCTATATCGACGGTGTTGAGGCATACAAAGTGGTTGGGGGCGCCGCCCGTTACGTCGACGAAAAGTATCTGCTTTATGAAGCAACGATTGAGAACGACGAACTCGTTTACAGTGACAATACGCAATCCAATCGCAAGTTCTACTGGCTGCAACTCCAGAGCTTCTTCGGGCGCGGCTCCGACACCTACCTCGTTCTCGCCGACCTGATGATCAACGCGGGGCACGACTTCGCGCAGCAGGTCGAACCCGCCGCCAGCCCGGTCGCCTCGCCGATCAACCTCGGTTGGTACGACGAAGAAGTGATGTACTACAAACTCGCCGACTGATCGAAAGGAGTTTTTGAAATGAACAACGAAAAGAAAACCTTTGAATCGGCGGAGATCAGGATCGTTTCGCTGGATCGGGATATGTTGCTCAACTCCGCCGGCATCCTCGGAGAGGACGACTGGGACAGTTTCAACTTCGGCTCTCTGTAAGACGACGGGGACAGGCGGCACAGACCGGAAAACAAAAATGGGACTATTTCAAGTTTTGGTGCTTTCCGCTTTGTTCCGCTACCCTCGCATAGCAAATTGCATTTAATGAAGAAAACCACTCGCGGTTCCGCGGGTGGTTTTCGTCGATTTTATTTGAATTTTTGTTTTCCTCTCCCCGTTCTCGACCGCTTGCAGTACCTTCGTACAGCGTCGGGTCGAGAGCGGGGATTCTGCACTCACCTGTCCCCGTCTGACGGCATTTGCTGGCGCGGTTAGGTTTGAACGACGGGCGCAGGACGGCACAGACCGGAAAACAAAAAAGGGACTATTTCAAGTTTTGGTGCTTTCCGCTTTGTTCCGCTACCCTCGCATAGCAAATTGCAATTAAGAATGAAAACCACCCGCGGAACGGGGGGTTCATGTTAGATTTCGACTATCTCATAATCCGGTTCTTCCTCAACCTCTTCAAGAGGATAGTCGCCAGGGTTTGAAAGATTAAGAATCTCGCCCCCTGCAGAATAATTGCTCATCGTGTCAAGGTAATACTGTTCTGCATCCTCTTCTGTGTCAAAAATGCCCTCGTCTCCATCTTCTTCGTAAGAGTCAATAACCTCACCATCGGAAAATTTTATAAGCACTTTAAATTTTGCCATTATGCCGCTTCTCCTTATTTTATAATTTTTACGTCTTCGCTCTAAAGTAGCAAACAAATTATAGCACCTTTCGCACCTTTTGTCAAGTTAATGACATTTATCTGTGATAAACTCGCAATTATTCCGACATTGGAAAGGGAAAAACACATTCCGTTGGAAAGCGGGCAAGGGGAATGGAGTGAAACGATTATTCCGTTTTCTACATTTCAAAGTGTCTTTGAAACAACTAACTGATATAAGAAAAGACCACATCAAAGGTTATATCCAATGAGGTAGTCTTTCGCTTTGCGCCACTTGAAGGTTGGCGGTTTAAAATACAGATTCTTATCGGCATTCTAAAGGCATCCCCCCGAACCGCGGGTGGTTTTCTTCGATTTTATTTGAATTTTTGTTTTCCTCTCCCCGTTCTCAATCCCGGTCGTAGGGGACGGCGTCCACGACGTCCCGCCCCCGTTGGGCGTCGTTACAGGATCGTCACGCTTCCGTCGGGGTTTTGCTTCACCGCTTCGCGGTCGGCGGTCTGCGATTTCTTGAACGCGACGTAGTCCTGGATCGTCGGGAAGACCGGCTTGAAGTTCTGTTTGATGAGGTTGGCTTTCGCCGCGCCGTTCTCGAGCAGAGAGCAGATCATGGCGTACTCCAGGAGCGCCGCGTTGCCGCAGGTCTTTTTCGGGTCGGGAATCCTGTAATCCATCCCGTGCTCCGCGCCGGCGGCGCCGATCGAGTAGGGGTGGATGGCGGGGAAGTTCACGGCAAGATCGCCCATATCGGTCGAGCACGCCTCCCAGACGTCGGTTTTATCGTCGACGCACTCTTTGCCGCCGATCGCCTCGCACACCGCGTTGTAAACGACGGTCAGCATCTCGTCCTCCTTGAAGGGCTCGCTGCCCGCGATGTCGACGATTCTTGCGGTGCAGCCGTTTGACGCGGCGGCGGCAGCGATCGCCCGGTTGATGCGGCGGTTGGCGCGGTCGAGCGCGTGGGTGGACGCGGCGCGGACGTAGCTTTCGAGGATCACCTCGGCGGGAACGGCGTTCACCGCGTCGCCGCCCTTGGTGATGATGGGATGAAAGCGGATGAAATCGGCTTCGGGAAAGGTCTCGCGCAGATTGTTGACCGCCTGGATCGCGAGGGTCGCGGCGTTCAGCGCGTTGATCCCGAGATGCGGGCAGTCCCCGGCGTGCGCGGCTTTGCCTCTGATGACGACCTTCTTGCGGATCACCCCGTTGTAGCCCTTGTACTTGCGGAACAGTTTTCCCTCGGGCGTCCCGTCGATCGTCCCGACGTGTACCATAAACGCGAGGTCAACGTCGTCGAAGTACCCGCGGGCAAGGAACTCCTGTTTGCCGGAGGCGAAACTGATCTTTCCCTCTTTGATCAGCCCCATGCGGTATTCGATCTCGATGCCCTCCTCCGCGGGGACGAGGCAGAGTTTGATCCTGCCCGAGAGCCCGTCGGTCGCGCCGGGTTCCTTGAGCGCCGCGGCGAGCCCGAGCAGAGCCGCGCATTGCGCGTGATGCCCGCAGGCGTGGACGGCGTTCGTTTTCTTATCGCGTTCGGGGTGGTCGGCGCAGTAGAGCGCGTCGAGTTCCGCCAGCGCAAGCACCGTCGGTCCGGGTCTCCCGGTATCGAGTACGGTAAAGAAGCCCGTGATCCCCTCGGCTTCCGTAAGTTCGTACCCGAGTTTGCGGAACGCGGCTTTCATATACGCGTCGGTCTTGAATTCCCGGTACCCGACCTCCGGGATCGCCCAAAGATCGCGCTCGGTTTTGACGATCAGATCCGACTGCTTTTCGATCAGCGCCTTGATCTTTCCGATATCCATATCGTTACCCCTTTACTTTGATCAGTCCGTTTTCGTAAACCAATTCGGTGCCGAGATCGGCGGAGAGTTTCCGGTACTTTTGATAGATCTTCTCGCCCTCCTCGCCCGTCGCACGGTAGGGAAGCCCCTCGAGCGTCTCGCTGCCCGTCCCGAATCCGAGTTTCACCGGCAGCATGGAAAGATCGACGAGCGCCCCGTCCTCAAAGGTCAGTTTCGGAACGACGGTCAAAAAGTTCTTTTCGTTTGTCTGCAGCCCGACCTTGCCGCCCTTCGACCGCACCCACAACGCCTCTTTTGCCGTCGCGTCGACGTCCAGCCCGTACTTCTCCATAAAATCGGGCGGCAGGTACTCGACCCGCATCCCCTGATAGATGAAGTCCCCGAGCGAATAGAAGACGGGTTTGCCGCGGTAGATCTCCAGCCCGCGGAGGATATGCACCCCGCCGCCGAAGACCGCCGCCGCTCCCGCGTCGATCGCCGCGCGGCAGAACTCTTTCAGGTACGCGGGCGGCGTGTTCTCGTCGTTTCCCTCCTCGTCGTGACAATGCACGAGAACAAAGACGAGATCGTGTTCGGTCTCTGCTTTCGCGATATTGCCGCACAGCCGCGCAAGGTCCTGTTTGTTGCAGCGCGAGAGCGGCGCGCCTTTTTCATTCGTGAAGAGCGTGCTCCCGAACGTGAAGCACCCCTCGGGATCGGGCGCCTGATAGCCGGTCGCGATCTCCGCGTCGCGGTAGGCGTTTACCGACGTGGCGGCGGCGAGTTGTTTCAGGGCGTCCATTTCCGCGTCGGTTACCGAAAACAGCGTCTCGTGCCGGAGATAATTGACCCCGGGACGCGCCTTGAAAACTTTGCTTGCCCGTCCCGCCGTCGAGGGGAGTTCCATCGACGCGTCAACGGCGAAGATCGCGGCGGTCTTCCCGTTTGCAAGCCGGACGACCGCGGGTCTTTCCGCCTCGTCGAGACTCCTGCCCGTCCCGGCGTGGGCGATCCCCATTTCGTCCAGGAAATCGACCGTCGAGAGCATCCCCGCGTAGGAGTAGTCCATCGCGTGGTTGTTCGCGGTGCCGTAGAAGTTGAATCCGAAGGACGCGATATCGGGGAAGAGTTCCTTCCGGGTATTGAGCCACGTCCCGCCCGAATACCGGTTCGCAAAGGAGCCGAAATCCGACAGGTTGGTTTCAAGATTCGTGATCCGGACGTCCGCGTCGGAAAGAAAAGCGTCGAGCGGACCGCGGACGGTTTGGTATTCTGCGGGGAAGTCCGCGACAAACAGCGAATCTCGAGGAAAACAGGATGATCAGCCCGCCGAACAGGAGAGGGAGCCCGAAGGTATCTTTCCCGACCGCGACGGCGACCCCTCCCGTCACCACCGAGGAAAAGGGCATCACGACCGCCACGACCGACGCGTTGACGTATTTCAGCGCCTCGGTGCGGACGATCCAGCCGAAGGTACCGATCGCAAGGACCAATACCGCCAGCGTGACCAGTTTCACGGGATCGAACGAGAACGCGAACCGCTCGATCGGCTGACCGTTCACCGTGATCCTGTCCAAAGCGATCGCGGCGACGCCCGAAACGGCGACGTTGACCCACATCTGGATCATCACGTAGACCATCGCGTTCAATCTCCCGGCGTAAACGCCGGTCGCCGCGATATTCACGCCGTAAAAGATCCCCGCCAGCGCGCAGAGGATCTCCCCGACCCCGATCGCCCCGCCCGACGGATCGACCCCGCACAGGACGAAGCACCCGACAAGACAGAGTACGCTCGACAGCACCGTCAGAAGACCCGGCTTCTTCCGGATGAAGAAGAAAAGCAGGATCGGAACGACGAGGCACGACAGATTTTCGAGAAAGGCGTAGCGGGTCGGGGTCGTGTAGCGCAGCCCGATCTTCTGCATCAGGTTCGCCGCCCCGACAAAAAGACCCGTCGGCACCGCGATCTTGAAATAGGAGCGGTTCAGCAGTTTGAGGCGCGGCAGGCACTCGGGGAGCAGTACGACGGCGGAGATCAGCGAACTGATAAAGGTGAACGCCCCGCCCGAATAAGAGGTCAGAAGATCGGAGGTAAAGATCGGATATATCCCCCATATAAAAACCACCGCGACGATCCCGACGTAAGCGATCGTGCGTTTTCTTTTGAGGGGCTTTTCCTGATTGTCTGCTTGCAAGTCCATTTTATCACCGCAACAAGTCGTTTTTCGTCACTTGCCAAAACGGGATGCCCACCTGACGGCGGGCGCCCCGTTCGCGTTGATTTGGATCAGAGGATCTTCAGCAGTTCGGTGATCGAGTAGCCCGCGAGCCCGAGGGTGTCGAGCGTCCGCGCCTTCTCGGCTTTGTAGTCTCTGCCCATGATGGACGAGACGATCTGCAGCATCGCCCGCACGTTCGGAAGTTCGAGCCCCAGACGGTCCGCGAGATCGACCCAGAGGACGAGACCGAAGCCCGCGTCCTCGTTGTAGTAGCGGTAGTCGAGCTGGGTCTGCGCCTTGATCCCCATGAAGCCGGGCGCCGTCGAGTAGCCGTGATCGTAACTCTCCTCGGTCAGATATCCCTGCCGGATGCTGATGTGCGGGTCGTTCTCGATCTCAAGACCCAGCGCCTTGCCGAGCTGAATGCGCTCGTCGTCGATCGCCTTGAGCAGCCGTCCGACGCCGGGGGTCACGCCCTCCTCGTAGAAGAAGAAGTCGTCGGGACCCTCGATGCGCGCCGCGTTCAGCGTGGTGATGCAGGGGTGGAGCATCGGGTTTGCGTTCTGCAGGCAGGTCTGGAAGATGTTCTTCGCCTTCTCGACGCATCCGTGGACCGGTTTCAGAAGGTCGTAGACCATATCGTTCTTGCTGCTCGGGAGCGTCGCCAGAAGCACGCCGCCGCCCAGCCGGTTGTAGACCGCGATCTTCCCGTCCGCGATGATCGTATACAGGCATTTTGATGGGATCACACGCACACTGCAGAGCGTTTTTGAACAGGATCGCGCCCATGCACGAACTCGGGCAGACCACGAAGATCTGTCCCTTTTCGGCGTAGGGAGCGCACGCTTTACCGAACGGCTCGGTCGCGTAGGCGGGACCGACGGCGAAGACCAGGTCCGCCCCCTTGAGCACCAGTTCGATGTCGTGACCCGCGTACTTGACGGGCTGAAAGCCCTCCATCATCCCTTCGCTGTAGATACCGCCCGCCTTGGTGATCGCGGCGACCTGTTTGTCAAACTGCGGGAAGTCGAACATATAGATATCGTGACCCGCTCTCGACCACTCGAACGCCTCGGCAAGCGCGCCGTTACCGGAACCCAGAATTGCAACTTTCATTGTTTGTTTCTCCTTTTTTTGCCCCTTTGCGGAAGCTTAACTATATTATAACATAACTACTTTATTTTTTCAATAGTGGAGAGCAAGAAAATGGAGGGATCGTCGACTTTTTCACAATATCAAAAAACAAAAATCTCCCCCGCGCGCGGCGGGGGAGAAAAAGGGGTTCAGACGAGCCCCGCTTTGCAGGGTCTTCCGGCTTTTCTTCTGAAATCGTAATAGAGTTCCTCAGTCGCCAGCGCCATCTTCGTCACCGAAAAAGCGCAGTTCTCGGGATATACGTACCAGGTGTCCTCGAGCGTGTTGAGGTCGACGCAGTCGCCGTGCTTGAAAAGGTACTCGTATTCGATATGGCAGGAGTAGAGCGACGCCACCGGCTTTTTCATCACGCGGGTTTCGCCGTCGGGCGACGTGACCGTGACTTCAAACCCGTTCATATCGTGCGTCATGGTACCTTTCCCGAGCGGAATAAATCCCTTCGCGTTCGGAAGCGATTCCACCCGGACGGGCAGAACGCCGGTAGAGTAGGTCCCGCTTTCGACCTCGGCTCTGACGTTTCCTCTCTCCCATTCGTACCAGTCGGGGATGTGGGAAAACTCGGTCTCCCCGTCCTTTGCCGCAAGTTCGCCGTATTCGCTCATGGTCCAGACCTTGCCGCAGTTGTTGCAGGTCAGTTCCGCGCCCTTCGACGACGTGCAGAATTCTTTTTTGCAATGCGGACATTGATAGAGGATCTTATGTAGACCTACGGCGCGGTCGGGATCGTCGACCTTGATCTTGTTTTCGAGCTGCCACCTGAAATCGTCGTACTGCAATTCTTCGACGATCCGGCGGTTGATCTCGTCGACCGAAAGGGAAGCGATCTCCTCCAACGTGATCAGTTGTTTGACCGTCGCCTCCGTCGGTTTCACGCCGCGCTCACGGCGGGTGTTCCAGAAGGGGTGATTGACGTGGTGACCGTGACAGACGACCGTGACGACCGGCACGCAGAGCGCCTTGCAGAGCTGACCGAGCGATTCGGGTATGGGAGCGGTCGTTCCGCAGAGCGAGTAACGCGCCTCGGGGTAGATCGCCGCGATGCCCTTGTTTTTGATGACGGTGCGGATGTGCTTCACGACGGTCATATCGTTCGTGAATTTGCGCTTGCAGATGCAGCCGATATTGCGAAGCAGCTTTTCACGGCCGATAAAGCCGTCGATCGCCACGACGTAATTCGCCACGTGCGGAAAGGTCGCGCGCGCAGAGACCGCCATATCGAAAAACGCGTTGTGGTTGCCGATCAGAACGTAGGGCGGCTTTAATCCCTTCATACCGATCCGCTCGATCTTCGTTCTGTGTTTCCGCGTCCCGGAAAACGCGAGCATCCAGACGATCGGTTTCAGATACCACCTGCATTTTTTCGGCGGTTTTCGCTTGTTGAATCTTACAAAGGCGTCGTTCATTTATCTTTCTCCGTTAACGGAAGTGGGGCTCAACTTCAAACATTATAGCATATTATCCGAACGTTTGCAAGCGGGGATTTGATAAACGCGGGATCATGAAAACGGAACGCCCCGTTTTTCCTTTTTCGTGAAAAGGATTGCGTTTTGAGGAGGTTTTTGGTATAATGGTGACGTAACCCCCCGGAAACGGAGCGGAAATAATGATCAACGGGAGATAAACGATGGCACGGAGCGCGGCGGAACAACTGCAAAAGGAAACCGGCGTCCCGTTTTCGCAAAAAGAAGAAAACTATACCGCACTTATCAAAGCCACGGCGGAAAAGCAGGGGTGTGTGTTCTTTGAGGACAGCGGAGAGGGACGCGATCTGGAAACCGATACGTTGTATCTCGAGGACGTTTCCGGATGGCTCGCCCCGATCGGAACGCCCGAAAAGGACGCAAAAAAAGACGAGAACTACCGTTTCGCGGAATGGAAAAAGTGCGAAAACGGAGAATTCGTCGTCGAGTTCAAACGGTACGATTTACCGAAAAACGAAACAGGATATTGACTGGGCTGGATTAGTATGGTATAATCATAATGCAAAAAGCAAGTAATGGTGCAGGCGGGAGCACAGGGTGATTGCCAAGACCACCGTTCAAATCGGTGTGCTTGTTTTTTCGGGGCTCTTACGAGCCCTTTTTTGCTTTTCAAATGACAATCCATTCTTGCACAAGGAGAAAACGACGCGGAGCGCCGGATGAGGTGGAGCAGGGAGTTTCCGCAGGTAAAAAAAGAAACCAAAGGCGCGCGGAGAAGGAGAGTTCATAATATTAGAGGCGGTAGAGAGAACAACGTACGGTATATGACTAAAAAAGAAATCAAAAAATACGGTGATGCAATAATTGCTATGGGAGGTAGAATAAATGAGTAATCCGGTTGAAGAAATACGGAACGAATCATTTCACGCAGTCAATTTTTATTACAAGGGAATCAATTATACCTTTTCCGGATGGTGGCTGCTTGACTGGGGAGACGGTGATAAAATATATGACAGCAAAGAGGAGTTTTTGAGCGACCCGTTTTTTGACGGGAGAACGTTTGAGAATGCACTTGACGATATGACAGACTTCGATTTTGAGTTTGAACCGTAAATAAAAACAGATTATTAAAAGGGATCGATATTACACAGGCACACGAACAGAACTAAACACGGGATAAAAGAGGTTTTGAAAAAAGGCGTTGCTCATATCCACCACATTCGGTGAGGAAGAGAAAGCAACGTGCGTTATCTAACAAAGAAAGATATAAAACTTTATGGGAAAGTCATTCTTGCTATGGGAGGAAAAATACGTGAATAATCCAATCGAACAAATCCGTCTACCTTTTTTTCACGCCGTAAACTTTAAGTACAAAGGAGAAGATTACGGTTTTGCCGGGTGGTGGGTATTGTACTGGGGAGAAAATGGTGAAAATGACAAAATCTATGACAGTAAAGAGGAGTTTTTGAACGATCCGATTTTTGATGGAAGAACGTTTGAAAACGCACTCGACGATATGACGGATTTTGCGTTTGAATACGAGGAACACGACGAAGATTAAATAACTCACTCGTCCATATAGGGACCCTTTCGGGGGTCCTTTTTGTTGCCTTCAAGATGATAAAAAATGATAGTTTTTCCGTGCTATCCTAAAAATGTAACGATGGATTTTTACGAGGTTTTGATCAATGTCAAGAATGTCATTGCATATTCCGATCCCGCGAACGCCGAGTACAACAAAACGACGGAAAAGGTCTGTTGACAAAGCGAACAGAATATGGTATAATCAAACCGAAAGCAAGTAATGGTGCAGGCAGGGGAGCACGCGGCGCAGAGCCGAGACCATCGTTCAAATCAATGTGCTTGTTTTCAGAGGGTTCAACGAGCCCTCTTTTTCTTTTGGAAAACGATACGGCGGCGTACCTCGTAGGGGACGGCGTCCTCGACGTCCCGCGTTCTCCCCGTTGTAGGGGACGGCGTCCACGACGTCCCGCACAAAAGAAACCGAACGCGCGGAGAAGGAGAGATTTGACGCGCCCGCAGGCGGGCGCTACTCTCGTTGTCTCGCCTGACCCTCGGATAAAGGACGGCTTTTTCGGATGGCGAGCCAACAGAGTTTGCACCGCTCCGCGGCGCAAACTCGGAGAGTTCAAAGCCGACTAATCCGCCAACAGAAAGCGCCCCCCGAAACGGGG
Source organism: uncultured Ruminococcus sp. (assembly GCA_902779285.1). Classification (GTDB taxonomy): domain Bacteria; phylum Bacillota; class Clostridia; order Oscillospirales; family CAG-272; genus UBA1740. Next base: position 8,844 of record CACZAZ010000081.1, on the reverse strand, counting down.
GACGCGCTGATTTGGCGGAGAAGGAGAGATTTGAACTCTCGCGCCGGTTGCCCGGCCTACACCCTTAGCAGGGGCGCCTCTTCGGCCTCTTGAGTACTTCTCCGAATGAAGACGGGATCAAAACCGATCCTGCCCGTTTATTATACTAAAAAATCCGGGCGGTGTCAAGCCCTTTTTTCTTTTTTCGCCCGCTTTTTGTTTTGCCGGGGGCAGTTTCGATTTCGTTTCGGATTCGTCCTTTTTTATTGACTTTTCCTCTTTTCTATGCTATAATAATCTATCAAAATAAAAGGAGCGCCGAAGGTGGAGAAGATACCCGCGAAGAACGATCCCGCCGACGAGGTACGAAGCTGGGTGATCCCCGGCGAGAGCCGCGTCTACGTCCTCACTTTCGGTTGCCAGCAGAACGAGGCGGACAGCGAACGCCTGCTCGGGCTCGCGCTCTCGATGGGCTACGGACGGGCGGAGACGCCGGAAGAAGCCGAGCTGATTTTGGTCAACACCTGCGCGATCCGCGAGCACGCGGAACTCAAAGCGCTCTCGATCATCGGGGGATTCAAGCACGTAAAAGAGAAAAACCCCCGCGTCCTGATCGGCGTTTGCGGGTGTATGGCGGCGGAACCCCATAGGGTCGAGGACCTGAAGCGCCGCTATCCCTACGTCGGTTTCACGCTCGAGCCCGCCAAGATCGCAAGTCTCCCTTCGGTCGTCGCCGCGGCGATCAAGACCAGGAAACGCGCCTTTCTGCTCCCCGACGGACCGACCGCCGTTCCCAAGATCGACGAGGGGCTCCCGGTCGAGCGACACTCGCCTCACAAGGCGTGGGTCAGCATTATGTACGGGTGCAACAATTTCTGCACCTACTGCATCGTCCCTTACGTGCGCGGGCGCGAACGCAGCCGCGATAGCGGGGAAGTGCTGAGGGAGATCGAAGGGCTTGTCGCGTCGGGCGTTAAAGAGATCACCCTGCTCGGGCAGAACGTCAACTCCTACCGCTCCGACTGCGATTTCGCGGGGCTGGTCGGACGGATCGGGGAGATACCGGGCGATTTCCGTCTGCGCTTTATGACCAGCCACCCGAAGGACGTCTCCGACGAACTGATCGCCCGTTTCGGCGCGACCCCGCACCTGACCTCTCAATTCCATCTGCCGCTGCAGTCGGGCTCCGACGCGGTTTTAAAACGGATGAACCGTCACTACGACGTCGCCCGCTATCTTTCGATCGTCGAGCGGCTGCGCGCGCGCGATCCCGCGATCACCCTGACGTCCGACGTGATCGTAGGATTCCCGGGCGAGACCGACGCCGACTTCGAAGCGACGCTCGACGTATTGAAAAGCGTCCGTTTCGACTCGGTCTATTCCTTCATCTACTCCCCCCGCAAAGGCACCCCCGCGGCGGAGTACCCCGACCCCGTCCCGCCCGACGTTTCGCGGGAGCGGATGCGGCGGCTGCTCGACCTCCAATGCGAGATCTCCGCGGAGAAAAACCGTCCTCTCACGGGGCAAACCCTGCGCGTCCTCTGCGACGGTCCGTCGCCCGACGGCACGCCGGGGATCATGACCGGGCGCACCGAGGGGAACAAACTCGTCCATTTCGCGGCGCCGGAGGAACTTGCCGGGCGCTTCGTCCGTATCAAGATCGACCGCGCCGACGCCTTCGCCCTGCGCGGCAAAGTAACCGAATAAAAAGGAGGATCCAATGACCGTAACGGAACTTGCAAGACGACTCGGAGAGGCGATCGCAGCCGACCCGATCCTCGAAAAATACAAGGCGGCGAAAGCGGCGTACGAAGCGAACGGCGAACTCCGCGACGCCCTCTACGAATACGAGACCCAGCGTTCGATCCTCTCGGACGAGTACCAAAAGTCCGACGGCGAGCGCAACGAGGGCCTTGTGAAACTCGCCCGCGAACGGATGGATCAGCTCGCGAAGCAGATCGTCGCCGCCGAGGAATACCGCGATTATACCGCCGCCGAGCAGGACGTCAACCGTCTGATGCAGGAGGTAAACACGACCATCGGCTCGATCGTTTTCGGTACTTCCGCCTGCACCCACGACTGCTCGACCTGTCACGCCGCCTGCGCCTCCAAACAAAACGACAACTGATTCCGAGGAGATAAAAGATGTACCGTCTCGGGGACTTCTACGAGATGTTCTTCGAGGACGCCGTGACCGTCTCGCGCGAACTGGAACTGACCCTCACCGGGCGCGATTGCGGCGACGGTCGGCGCGCCGCGATGTGCGGGGTCCCGTTCCACAAATCCGACCTCTACGTCGGGAAACTCGTCGAGCGCGGACATCGGGTCGCGATCTGCGAGCAGACCGAGGATCCCGCCCTCGCAAAAGGGCTGGTCACCCGCGAGGTCATCCGGGTCGTCACCCCCGGCACCGTCACCGACGGCACGCTGCTCTCGGAGCGCCGGAACAACTTTCTCGCCTCCCTCTGCTGCGAGAACGGACGGTTCGGGCTGGGATTCGCGGACGTTTCGACGGGCGAGATCGCCGTCACTCTGATCGAGGGGGATTCGATCGAATCGCGGCTTGAAAACGAGTTCGGCTCGTACGTTCCGCGCGAGGTCATCTTAAACGTCCCGGCGTCGACTCTCTCCGACCTGTCGGCGTTCCTCTCCGACCGCTTGGGCGCGATGCTGACCGATCGCCGCGCGGACCTTTTCGACCGTTCCCGCGCGCAGGAACTTGCCGCCGAGTGCTTCGGGGTCGACGCCGGGAAACTGACCGATCCGCTTCTCCTTTCGTCGGTCGGCGCTCTGATTTCTTACATCCGCGAAACGCAGATGACCGAGACCACCTACGTCCGCTCCCTGCGGGTCTACGGCGACGGGCAGTATCTGATCCTCGACCTGTCGACCGTCCGCAACCTTGAACTGCTTGAAACCCTCCGCACCAAAGAGAAGCGCGGCTCGCTGCTCTGGGTACTCGACAAGACCGAGACCTCGATGGGCGGGCGTATGCTCCGCGCGTGGCTCCAGCGTCCCCTGATCTCCCCGCAGGCGATCGCAAGGCGGCAAAGGGCGGTGTCGGAGCTTTTCGGAGACTATATGCTCCGGCAGGATATCCGCGAGATACTCTCGGGCGTCCTCGATCTCGAACGTCTCACCGCGAAGGCGGTCTACGGCACGGCGAACGCCCGCGATCTCCGCGCGATCGGCGTGTCTCTCTACGCGCTCCCCGAACTCCGCCGCCTGCTTTCGGCGGCGAAAAGTCCTGCGCTTTCCGAGATCGCGAGCCGGCTCGATCCGCTCGACGACGTGGCGAGCGCCCTGCTCGACGCGCTCTGCGACGAGCCGCCCTACACCGTCCGCGAGGGCGGAATGATCCGCGACGGGTATGACCCCGACGTCGACCGCCTCCGCGCGATCCAGCGCGGCGCGGGACCCTGGATGGCTGAGATCGAGGAACGCGAGAAGAGCGCGACCGGCATCCGCAATCTGAAGGTCGGCTTCAACAAAGTCTTCGGCTACTACATCGAGGTCAGCAAATCGCAGACCGATCTCGTTCCCGATACCTACATCCGCAAGCAAACGCTCACCACGGGCGAACGCTACATCACCGAGGAACTGAAGCGTATGGAGACCGAGGTGCTCGGCGCCGGCGAAAAACTCGCGGCGCTCGAATACGATATCTTCACACGGCTCCGCGAACTGGTCTCCGGGACCGCCGAGCGCATCCGCGGGTCGGCGTCGCTCGTTGCGGAACTCGACGTCTATCTCTCGTTTGCCGACGTCGCGGCGAAGAACCGCTACGTCTGCCCCGAGGTCGATTCGTCCGACGTGCTGGAGATCAAGGACGGGCGGCACCCCGTCGTCGAGCGCTTCGTGCAGGACAGTTATTTCGTGCCGAACGACACGTACCTGAATACCTCCGACCGCCGTCTGATGCTGATCACCGGACCGAATATGGCGGGTAAATCGACCTATATGCGGCAGGTCGCCCTGATCGTCATTATGGCGCAGATCGGCAGTTTCATCCCCGCGAAAGAGGCGCGGATCGGCGTGGTCGACCGCGTGTTCACGAGGGTCGGCGCGTCCGACGATCTCGCGTCGGGTCAGTCGACCTTTATGCTCGAGATGACCGAGGTCGCGTCGATCCTTGAAAACGCGACCAAGAACTCGCTGATCGTCTACGACGAGGTCGGGCGGGGGACCAGCACTTTCGACGGGATGAGCATCGCCCGCGCCGTCGCGGAATATTCGGCGGGGAAGAAGATCGGCGCCAAGACCCTCTTCGCCACGCACTACCACGAACTGACCTCGATGGAGGGGGAGATCCCGGGCGTCGTGAACTGCCATATCGCCGCCAAGAAGAAGGGCGACGGCATCACCTTCCTCCGCAAGATCGTTCCCGGCGCGACCGACGACAGCTACGGCATCGACGTCGCGAAACTCGCGGGGGTCCCGAACGAGGTGGTCAAACGTGCCCGCGCGATCCTCTCCGAGATCGAGGAAAAGGGCGGCTTTGCCCCTCCTCCGCGGACCGAGACCCCCGACGCCCGCTCGGACGACCTGTTCGCGATGGTCGCCTCCGGGGAGGCGGAGGAGGTCGCGGAGAAACTGCGGCAGGTCAATCTCGACACCATGACCCCGCTTGAAGCGATGAACCTCGTTTACCAACTGAAAAAGATCCTGTCTTCGGGCGACCGATAAGACGGGAAAGGAGGGACCCGGATGGGAAAAATCAACGTACTCGGCTTTGAGATCGCCAATCTGATCGCCGCGGGCGAGGTGGTCGACCGCCCCGCGTCGGTGGTCAAGGAACTGCTCGAAAACGCGATCGACGCGGGAGCGACCGAGATCGTCTGCGAGATCCGCGCGGGCGGCGTCTCGATGATCCGGGTGTCCGATAACGGCTGCGGGATGTCGCCGGAGGATCTGCCGGTCGCGATCCGCCGCCACGCCACCAGCAAGATCCATTCCGCCGACGATCTCACTTCGATCTCGACGCTCGGCTTCCGCGGAGAGGCGCTCGCCGCTATCGCGGCGGTGTCGGAACTCAAGATCATCTCCAAGACGAAGGACGCCGCGACCGGCACGCTCCTTTCCGCCTCGGGGGGAAATATCACCGAGATCACCGACGTCGGGTGCGCCGACGGGACCACCGTGCTTGTCGAAAACCTGTTCGCCTCCGTCCCCGCGCGCCGCAAGTTCTTGAAACGCGACGCGACCGAGGCGGCGGCGGTCTCCGCGATGGTCGAGAAGGTCGCGATGTCACGACCCGATATCGCCGTGACCCTCACGATCGACGGCGCGGACAAGTTCTCGACTCCGGGCGACGGCAATCTGCAGAACGCGCTCTACGCCCTGCTCGGACGGGATTTCGCCACGCGCCTTCTTGCGGTCAAGGGGGAGAGCGGCGGGATCGCGGTCTCGGGCTTCGTCGGACGGAGCGACAACGCCCGCGGCAACCGCAACGCCCAGAACGTCTTTATCAACGCCCGCTACGTGCGGAGCAAGACCGTCACCGCCGCCCTTGAACGCGCGTTCAACTCGTATATGGCGCCCGAGAAATTCCCGGTCGCCGTCCTGTTCCTTACCTGCGATCCCCGCGTGGTCGACGTCAACGTTCACCCGGCGAAACTCGAGGTGCGTTTTTCAAACGAGCAGGCGGTGTTCGAAGCCGTCTATTACGCCGTCCGCGCCGCGCTCGAAGCGGGACAGGGAAGACCCGAACTCTCGCTTGAAAACACCCGCCGCACGACCTACCTGGTGGACAAGGATCCCGCCGACGCGGGCGCCGACCGCTACCGCGTTCCGACCCCGCAAACCGGCAAAACCCCCTCGTTCGGCGCGTCTTACACCGGAGGGGATACCCGTCCCCCGGTCTCGATCCCCCCGCGCGCGGGGAACGCCGGCGCCTACGTCGCCCGCCCCGTATCGAGTGCGCAGTCGACCCCGGAGGAATCCAACCGCTTTCTCTCCGACCTCGCGAAAGCGAGAGAGAATACCGCGTCGGGCGTGCGGGTCGCCAATCCCGGGATCGGGAACGTCCCCGAAACGCCCCCGACCGTCGGAGGTCTCGCATCGGACGTCCCCGCCTACCGCTATATCGGGGACGCCTTCCGCACCTATCTGTTCCTTGAGACCGACGGGGAACTGCTCATTATCGACCAGCACGCCGCCCACGAACGGCTGCTGTTTGAGGAACTGAAAGCCAACCTTCTGCGCGACGGGCGTGTGGCTTCGCAGTCGATGCTTCTGCCGCTCCCCGTCCCCCTCGATCCCGAAGGGGTGGCGGCGGCTGTCGAGTACCGCGAGGACCTTCTTTCGATCGGCTTCGCGTTTGCCGAGAGCAAGAGCGGGGTCGAGATCTCGTCGATCCCCTCCGACGTCGCCATCCCCGACGCGGAGGACCTGTTCAAAAAATCCGTCGCCTCGCTCGAGGAGGGGCGCGGAGACCCGACCGTCACCGCCCGCGAAAGACGGGAGAGGGCGCTCTATCAGGTCGCCTGCAAAGCGGCGATCAAGGGCGGGCGGCTCTACGCGAAGGAGCAGCTCGAATACCTCGCCCGCCGCGTGATGGAGGATCCCTCGGTCACGGTCTGCCCGCACGGCCGCCCCATCGCGGTCCGGCTGACCAAAGAGGAACTCGACCGCCGCTTCGACCGCATCAAGTAACGAAAGGATATTCACTTTGGCAGAAAAGAAACAGAACGGGCTGTTTGAGATCCTCAAAACCGAGGGCAACGCCCGCCGCGGTACCTTTCATACCGTTCACGGGGATATCGAGACCCCCGTGTTCATGAACGTCGGCACCAGCGCCGCGATCAAGGGCGGCGTCTCGACCGGCGACCTTTACGACGTCGGTTGTCAGGTCGAACTGTCGAACACCTACCATCTGCACATCCGTCCCGGCGACGACCTGATCTACCGGATGGGGGGGCTGCACAAGTTCTTCAACTGGGATCGCCCGATTTTAACCGACAGCGGGGGGTTCCAGGTCTTTTCGCTCGCCAAACTCCGCAAGATCACAGAGGAGGGCGTCTCGTTCCAGTCGCACATGGACGGCGCGCATATCTTTATGGGACCCGAGGAGAGTATGCGGATCCAGTCGCACCTCGGCTCCACGATCGCGATGGCGTTCGACGAGTGCGTCGAGAATCCCGCCCCCTACGACTACGTGAAACGCTCGATGGAGCGGACGGTACGCTGGCTCAAACGGTGCAAGACAGAACTCGCCCGCCTGAACGCAGAGCCCGGAACGGTCAACCCCGACCAACTCCTGTTCGGCATCAATCAGGGCGGCACCTACGAGGACCTTCGCATCGAGAGTATGATCCGCACGGCGGAACTCGACCTGCCGGGATACGCCATCGGCGGTCTTGCCGTCGGGGAAGAGACCGAGACCATGTACCATATCATCGAGACGGTCGAGCCCTATATGCCGAAGGACAAGCCCCGCTACCTGATGGGGGTCGGCACGCCGCAGAACATCCTCGAGGGGGTGTACCGCGGAGTCGATTTCTTCGACTGCGTGATGCCCAGCCGCAACGCCCGCCACGGCAACCTGTTCACCTGGCACGGGAAAATGAACATCAACAACGAAAAGTATTTCGACGACCCGCGCCCGATCGACGAAAATTGCGGTTGCCCGACCTGCCGCCGCTACAGCCGCGCCTACGTCCGCCATCTGTTCAAGGCGCGCGAGATGCTCGGGATGCGCCTGACCGTCCTGCACAACCTCTATTTCTACAACGAACTGACGCGGAAGATCCGCGACGCGCTCGACGCGGGGACATTCAACGCCTTCTATCGTCAATACGTCGATCTCCTCGCCTCCCGTTCGGAGGAGTAAGCCGAAGAAAAACCGCGCGATACTTTTTTACGGAGGAATCTATGAAAACTGTGCTCGCCAAAGCAAAGAGGACCGTCGCGGCGGGATTCGTCCTGCTCTGTATTTGCGCCCTGCTCTTCGGATGTTTGCCCGCCAAGATCATTCACGATCCGTTCCCGGGCGATTTCGAGGGAACGAAATGGGTCTGCCGCGAAGCCGATATCGTTTTCTACGCGCTGGAACGCGGAGTGGTGATCTGCACCTATACCGTCGGGGAAACGACGTATCGGGGAAACGTGTACAACAGCAACAGAGGGAGGTTAATACTATCCGCTGAACTCTACTCGTCTGCCGCCCGGACCGGCTCCCGTCCCTTCGGCTATCTGAACGCGGATTATCATTACGACGAAGAGACCGGGACTCTGCTCCTATCCGACGCGCGTTTATACGAGCGCGGCGGCGGCGGTGTCCCTCTCGATTTCCCCGAGACGCTGACCTTTGACCGAGTGGGAAACGTCGCAGCGACGCCCTCGGCGCATTGGGTCGCGGACGAAATGGACCTGTATCTCGATTCGTTTGACGACCTGCCCTCCTATTATCGGGGGGAGATCGTGATCGAGGGCGAGCCCAGCGTCGCGTACGCCGTCGAGGTATCGCCCAACCGTTATCGGCTCTCGTGCGAGAAGGGGCAGCTGATCTATCTGATCTTCGAGGTTTCCGAAGACAAGATCGTCGCGTCGGTCGACGGTTACGTACGGGACGAGCAGGAGTTCAAATCGACGTATCCGATCTGGTATCAGTATTTCTACGACCTGAACACGGTCACCTTCCGCTTATCCGAATAACCTAAAAAACCAACCCCTCCGGGAGATCCCGGAGGGGTTGGTTTATAGGATTTTTAAGGTATGGAAATATCTCCGTCGGAGCAGCGGACCGTCGCGACGGAAGAACCGCCGAAACAGTTCGCGTTCTTTTCGATCGCGTTCCATTGATCCTTCGTTCCCCGGAACGTGATCTCGGTGAGAGCGGGGCAGTCTCCGAACGCGCGGTAGCCG